>JBFKKS010000079.1:0-10206 GCA_041630955.1 Nevskiales bacterium | reverse complement strand
GCGCGCGGGTGCTGATTCACTATCGGGATTCTGGAGACCTCGCCGAGGCCCTGGCTACTGCATGCAATGCCCTGCGGGCAGACTCGGCTGCCTGCCTGCAGGCTGACCTGCTGGACACTGCCAGCCTGGAAAAACTGGCACAGGCTAGCGGGGCACAATGGGGACACCTGGACGGACTGGTTAACAATGCCTCCAGCTTTTATCCCACCGCACTGGGCGCAATCAGTGAAGCCGACTGGCTTGACCTGACGGGCAGTAATCTCAAGGCGCCCCTGTTTCTCAGCCAGGCGGTCGCGCCCATGTTGCGTGATTCCGGCGGGGCAGTCGTGAACCTGGTCGATATCCATGCCCAGCGCAGCCTGGCAAATCATGCGCTTTATACTGCCGCCAAGGCGGGCCTGGTATCGCTCACACGGGGTCTGGCGCGGGATCTTGCGCCGCAGGTGCGCGTCAATGGTATCGCCCCCGGCACGATTTTATGGCCGGAGCATGATGTGCCGGATGCCGCGCGTGAGCGAAAGCTGCTCGAACGCATACCGTTGGGTCGTACCGGCGAGGCGACAGAAATTGCGCAGGCAGTACGGTTTTTACTGAGTGGCGAGGCGAGTTATATCACCGGCCAGATTCTGGCGGTGGATGGAGGTGCGAGTCTGGTTTAGTGCGTTTCGCACAGCGCCCAAAGAAAGCCCCTCAAGCGCCTCTTCTACCGGGAGTATGGCAGCTATAAAACCAGTGACGGGGCTGGAATCAATGCCTGTGCGGTGGCCTCACGTTCTGCCCACAAGCTGGCATAATCGCGCCCCTCTGTGGGATGAACACCACTGGGCTCCATGTCAGCCAGGGGACGTAACACGAAGGCATAGCTGAGGATTTCATCGCGCGGAATTTTCAGTCCGGGCAAATCAACAACCTGAGTTCCGAACAGGATCAGGTCAAGGTCGAGTGTGCGCGGCCCGAAGCGCACCCCGTTGCGTACCCGTCCGCAGCGGTTTTCGATTTCATCCAGCGTTCGAGCGACCTGCTGGACGGATTCGTCGGACTCAAAAGCGGCTACCAGGTTGAGAAAGTCGTCACCCTCAAAGCCGACCGCCGCACTCCGGTATACGGGGGACAGGCGCAGGTCGCCATATTCTTCCCGCAATAAGGCGAGGCCGCGCCGAATGTTGGTTTCAGCCTCGACATTACTGCCGATGCTGATATAGGCCATGGTCATGAGTAGTCTTTGCTGCTTCTTTCGATGATGATGCCGACCCCGTCGGCGCCGCGGATGGCTCCGGCCTTATTGAGGGTCAGCTTGACCCACGGCACCTGGAACTCGGTGACCACAATCCGCGTGATTGCCTCGGCCAGGGTTTCCACCAGTTGAAAACTGCTGCCCTCTACAAAGGCAATCAGGCGCTTGGCCACCGCCTTGTAGTCGAGCGTATCTTCAATGGCATCGCTGCTGGCCGCGTGGCGAATGTCGGTCGCCATTTCCACATCGAGATGAACGGTCTGTGTAATCTCCCGCTCCCAGTCATAGATGCCAATGACGGTATCGATGCGTAAATCTTTTAGAAAAATGATGTCCATGGATCGAAATGCTGTGGTTTGCGCGGAGTTTAGCCCGCGGGCGGTGCAAGTTCATCCAGCGACCAGCGCGCTCGGGCCTCGATTGCGAAAGGAGCCCGCAGGCCTTCGCTGATTCGCTGTGCGCCGGCGTAGGCGATCATGGCGCCATTGTCGGTGCAGAACTCGGTGCGTGGATAAAACAGCTGCACGCCTCGCGCGCCCGTCATTTGGGCTAATTGCTCGCGCAGCCTTTGGTTGGCACCGACCCCCCCGGCAATCACCAGGGCCTGGGCACCGGTCGAATCAAGTGCGCGCTCGCATTTGCGCGTCAGCGTATCGACCACGGCCTCTTCGAAACCCCGCGCCACATCCGCCTGGGTTTGCGGGTCTATCTCGGGCAAGGTCTTGAGCAGATCGCGCACCGCAGTCTTGAGGCCGCTGAAACTGAAATCCAGTCCCGGCCGGTTGAGCATCGGTCTGGGCAGCTTGAAGCGCTTCGGATCTCCCGCCTGTGCACAGGCGGCCAGGGCCGGCCCACCGGGATAGCCCAGTTCAAGCAGTTTGGCGGTTTTGTCAAAGGCTTCCCCGGCGGCATCGTCCAGGGTCTGTCCGAGAATCTTGTAATTGCCTACGCCAGCCACCTCTACAAGCATGGTATGGCCCCCGGAAACCAGTAGCGCCACGAAAGGAAAATCGGGCTTGGATTCTTCAAGCATGGGTGCCAGCAGGTGTCCCTCCATGTGATGTACGGGGATGAGCGGCACGCCCCAGGCTGTGGCCAGGCTGGCTGCAGTTGATGCGCCGACCAGCAACGCACCAATCAGACCGGGTCCGGCGGTATACGCCACTGCATCAATGTCATGCTTGCTGGACCCGGCCTCTGCAAGGGCAGCGCTGATCAGTGGCAGCAGCTTGCGAACATGGTCGCGCGAGGCCAGTTCCGGCACCACGCCGCCATGCTGGGCATGCATGGCAACCTGGCTGTGCAGGGCATGGGCGAGCAGGCCGGAAAGGCTGTCATAGACCGCCACTCCGGTTTCATCGCATGAAGTTTCGATTCCGAGGATACGCATAGGCGTTGCATTGTAGCCCAGCGGTGAGTAGAATCCGCGCCTCATTTTGTCCGGACTGCGTTCGGACCTGTTTGATCGATTAAAGAGAGAGTGAGGCTACATGCCAAGCGTACGCGTCAAGGAAAACGAGCCTTTTGAAGTTGCTCTGCGCCGTTTCAAGCGCAGCTGCGAAAAAGCCGGCACATTGCCGGAAGTTCGCAAGCGCGAGTTCTTCGAGAAGCCAAGCCAGGAGCGTAAGCGCAAGAAAGCGGCTGCGGTTAAGCGACATGCCAAGCGCCTGTCACGCGACCACACCCGTCAAACGCGCCTTTACTAAGCCCTGTCGCCCACCACCAAGTGGTCGGCTAGACTAATCCCATGAGCCTGAAAGAACGCATCAGCAACGATGTGAAAGACGCCATGCGCGCCAAGGACAAGGCGCGGCTGGGTACTTTGCGCCTGCTTCAGGCCGCCATCAAGCAGCGCGAGGTCGATGAGCGCATCGAGCTTGATGATGCTGCCGTGTTGGCTATCCTTGAAAAACAGATCAAGCAGCGCCGCGAGGCGGCCAACCAGTACACGGAAGCAGGCCGCAGCGAACTGGCCGATGCCGAGCTGGCCGAAATCGCCCTGATCGAGCCTTACCTGCCCGAGCAACTGACAGATGAAGAGGTCGAGGCGCTGATCACGGCGGCGATTGAGAAGACCGGCGCCAGTGAAATGAAGGACATGGGCAAGCTCATGGGGATACTCAAACCCCAGCTCCAGGGCAAGGCCGACATGGGGCAGGTCAGCGGCAGGATCAAGGCGCGCCTTTCCAGTTAACGCGTTCGCTTGCGCAACCTGCAAAGGCAGGCGCGACGGCAAAGCCCTGGGCCGGCCATATTCGCGTACCCTGCGCGATCCATTCTTTCTCAGCTAGACTTCGCGCATGGCTGGCCGCATTCCACAGAATTTTCTCGATGACCTGATCGGTCGTACCGATATCGTCCAGCTCATCGACAGTTATGTGCCGTTGAAGAAGGCCGGCCATGAATACCAGGCCTGCTGTCCCTTCCACGACGAAAAGACGCCCTCGTTTACCGTATCGCCCACCAAGCAGTTTTATCACTGCTTTGGCTGCGGTGCGCATGGTACGGCACTGGGTTTCATGATGGAGTATCAGCGGCTCGAGTTTCGCGAAGCAGTGGAAGAACTGGCTCGCCAGGCTGGCGTTGATATCCCCGAAGAGGCCCAGGGTTCCGACGATGGTGGCGAGTTCCGTAAATTGCTGGCCGTACACGAAAAGGCCCAGCAATATTTCCGTAATGGCCTGCGCAATACCCCCGCAGCCATCGATTACCTGAAACGGCGTGGCCTGAACCGGGAAGTGGTGAATGCCTATGGAATAGGCTATGCGCCGGAAGGCTGGAGTGGTCTGGTCGATACGCTGGGCGCGGGGCAGACCCTGGTCAGGGCGGGGCTGGCGATCGCCAAGGATGGCGGCGGTGCTTACGACCGCTTTCGCCATCGCATCATGTTCCCGATTCGGGATACGCGCGGCCGCATCATTGCCTATGGCGGACGCACGCTGGGGGATGACTCGGCCAAGTACCTCAATTCCCCGGAAACCCCCCTGTTTCACAAGGGCCGTAACCTGTATGGCCTGTACGAGGCAAAGCAGGCGCTCAAGGAGATTCCGCGCCTGCTGGTGGTCGAGGGGTATATGGACGTGGTGGCGCTGGCCCAGCATGGCATTCCCTGGGCGGTGGCGACCCTGGGTACGGCAACCACCGAAGAGCATATCCACGCCCTGTCCAAGGTAACCCCGCAGATCGTGTTCTGTTTCGACGGTGATGCCGCCGGCCTGCGTGCCGGCTGGCGGGCACTGGAGCGAGCCTTGCCGGCGGTACGTGACGGCTTTGAGTTGCGCTTCCTGTTTCTGCCTCAGGGCGAGGATCCGGACAGCCTGGTCCGCGGAGAAGGGACCGAGGCGTTTGAACGCAGGGCGGGACAGGCTCAGAGCCTGACCGAGTACCTGTTGGCGGAACTGCTGAAGCAGGTCGATACCACCAGCATGGAAGGGCGGGCAAGGTTGGCAGAACTGGTGCGCCCTTACTGGCAGAAACTGCATGCAGGCACACTGCGCAGCCTGCTGACCAATGCGCTTGCCGAGCGGGTCGGCCTGCCGGCCCGGCAATTGGAGGACATCCTGCAGGGAGACAAGGCGGTGCAACTCACGCCGGCCCCGCAAAGAGGCAAGCGGGAATCGGCGGGCATGACGCCCCTGCGCCGTGCCCTGCAGATTCTGCTGGAGGCGCCCGAACTGGCCCGGCAGGTCGAGGGCGTATCGGATCTGCAGACGCTGACGGTACCGGGCGTGCCCCTGTTGCTGGAAGTGCTGGAACTGCTGCAGTCCCGCGAGGGTCTTACTGCTGCGTCTGTGTACGAGCATTGGCACGGACGCGAAGAGCAGCGGCATCTGGCGCGTCTGGCTGCCACCAGCCTGGCTGTGACGCCTACGCTGGCCGAATTACAGGATTGCCTGGCGCGCCTTCGGGAATCGGCCGTCGCCCAGCGCCTGCAGACATTACATGAAAAGTTTGTCCACGGGCGTCTCGATGACAGCGAGAAGCAGGAGTACCTCGGTCTTCAGCGCAGGGGTGCCGGCGGGTCCGCCATTAAAGATAATTCTGGCTAAATAGTAGTCAAACCGTTAAAATTGATCGTTTATGCGCCAAATAACTAACATGTCCCCATCCCCCATCGCCCCCCGAAGTTTTTACTTATGAGCGAAGAAAAGCAATCACAGATCAAACTCCTGATCGCCCAGGGTAAACAGAAAGGTTATCTCACCTACGCGGAGGTCAATGACTGCCTCCCGGACGATATCGACTCCGAACAGGTTGAAGATATCGTCAACATGATCAATGACATGGGCATTCCAGTGCGGGAAGACGCGCCGGATGATGCCTCCATGTTGATGGGCGATGCAGCAGTCGTCAGTGATGAAGACGACGATGACGCGATGGAAGAAGCCGCCGTGGCAGCGGCTATTGCGGCAGAATTTGGCCGCACGACAGATCCGGTGCGCATGTACATGCGCGAAATGGGCAGCGTTGAACTGCTCGACCGGCATGGTGAAATCGGTATCGCCAAGCGCATCGAAGAGGGACTCATGGAGTCCATGCACGCGCTGGCGTTTTACCCGCCTGCATCCGCATTCCTGGTCGAGAAATATGCGGAAGTACGCGCCGGCGAAACGCGCCTGAGCGATGTGCTGCTGGGCTTTGTGGACATGAGCCCCTATGACCCTTACGCCCCTCGCCCGGACGAAATCGCAGCTGAATCCGATGAAGATGAGGACGAGAGCAAGAAGGGCCTGGATCCCGCCGAGGCTGAAGCCTTCATGGTCGAATTTGAAGCGCTGCACAAGACGGCCATGCGCTCGTTGGCGCGTAACGGCATGGACAATCCCAAGACCCGCGAACATTGGGTGGCACTGGCCGACGAACTGGTCAAACTCAAGTTTCCCCAGCGTTTCAACGACAGCCTTGTTGAAACCATGCGTAACCAGATCGACGCCATCCGCTCCACCGAGCGCGAGATGATGCAGATTTGCGTGCGTACCGCGGGTATGGATCGCCAGGACTTCATCAAGCAGCTACCTGAAAATGCCACCAACCCGGACTGGTGGAACAAGCTGATTCGGGCCAAGCGTCGTTATTCCTCCACCATTGGCCAGCACAAGGAAGAACTGGTCCGCCTGCAGGGCAAGCTGCTGGCGATCGAGGAAGAAACCCGCTTGAGCGTGACGGAGATTCGGGAAATCAACCGTCGCATGTCCATTGGTGAGGCCAAGGCCCGCCGCGCCAAGAAGGAAATGGTCGAGGCCAACCTGCGCCTGGTGATCTCCATCGCCAAGAAGTACACCAACCGCGGCCTGCAGTTCCTGGACCTGATCCAGGAAGGCAATATCGGCCTTATGAAGGCCGTCGACAAGTTCGAATATCGCCGCGGTTACAAGTTCTCGACCTACGCAACCTGGTGGATTCGCCAGGCCATTACGCGTTCGATCGCCGATCAGGCCCGCACCATCCGTATTCCGGTGCATATGATCGAAACCATTAACAAGCTCAATCGCATTTCCCGCCAGATGCTGCAGGAAATGGGCCGCGAGGCGACGCCGGAAGAACTGGCCGAGAAGATGGAGATGCCCGAGGACAAGATCCGCAAGGTGCTCAAGATCGCCAAGGAACCGATCTCCATGGAAACGCCGATTGGCGATGACGAGGATTCACATCTGGGTGACTTCATTGAAGACCAGAATGCTGAATCACCGGTGGATGCGGCTACCAATGAAAGCCTGACCGAGGCCACGCACAATATTCTTGCCAGCCTGACGCCGCGCGAGGCCAAGGTACTGCGCATGCGCTTTGGTATCGACATGAATACCGACCACACGCTGGAAGAGGTCGGCAAGCAGTTCGATGTCACCCGTGAGCGGATTCGCCAGATAGAGGCCAAGGCGTTGCGTAAATTACGTCACCCGACACGCGCCGATTTCCTGCGCAGCTTTCTGGACGAGAATAACTAGTAGCGATTACGATGCCACCCCAATACGGGTGGCATCTCCCTCAATAAGACGTATTGGGCCTGTAGCTCAGTTGGTTAGAGCAGGCGACTCATAATCGCTTGGTCGCAGGTTCGAGTCCTGCCGGGCCCACCATACACCCTTGCATCTTATTGATAATAAACAATAAATTCCCTATCCCACTTGTCCTGTTCCAGTAACTCATTGATTTAAATGAGATTTGGGAAACGATGCTCCGCTCTGGCAAAATGCACGCCCGTCGACAACACTTGATGAGTGATGCGGGCCATGCCAACCCAGCCTCGTTGTCTGGCTTGCTGGCGGCGTGACCAGCGCAACACCATGCGATGACCTAGCAGCGATACCACTGCCGAGAACCGATTATGAACACTGATCACCGTAAACCCCTGCCAGGGACTGATCTGGCGTATTTCGATACACGTGCTGCGGTCGATGCGATCCAGCCGGGGGCCTACGACAAGCTGCCCTACACCTCGCGTGTGCTGGCCGAGAACCTGGTGCGCCGCTGCGACCCCGCCACGCTGACGGATTCACTGAAGCAGATCATAGAGCGTAAGCGGGATCTGGATTTCCCCTGGTTTCCCGCGCGCGTGGTCTGCCATGACATTCTCGGACAGACGGCACTGGTGGACCTGGCGGGGTTGCGTGATGCAATTGCCGAGCAGGGTGGCGACCCGGCCAAGGTGAATCCTGTCGTGCCGACCCAGTTGATCGTTGATCATTCCCTCGCGGTTGAGCATCCGGGTTTCGAGAAAGACGCCTTCCAGAAGAACCGTGACGTGGAGGAACGCCGTAATGCCGACCGCTTCCACTTCATCAACTGGACCAAGACGGCATTCGAGAACGTTGATGTGATCCCGCCCGGAAACGGCATCATGCACCAGATCAATCTGGAGAAGATGTCGCCGGTGGTGCAGGTGAAAGACGGCGTGGCATTCGTGGATACCTGCGTGGGTACCGACAGCCATACACCGATGGTGGATGCCCTGGGCGTGATCTCCGTGGGTGTTGGTGGCCTGGAAGCCGAGAACGTGATGCTGGGCAACCCTTCAATGATGCGCCTGCCGGATATTATTGGCGTGGAACTGACAGGCAAGCTGCGCCCGGGCATTACGGGCACCGATCTGGTGCTGGCAATGACCCAGTTCCTGCGGGCAGAGAAAGTCGTTGGCGCCTACCTTGAGTTCTACGGCGAAGGTGCCTCTGCATTGAGCGTAGGAGACCGTGCCAGTATTTCGAATATGACCCCGGAATATGGGGCCACCGCCGGCATGTTCTTCATTGATGAACAGACCATTGATTATCTGAAACTGACCGGTCGTGAAGACGAGCAGATCGCACTGGTTGAAAAATTCGCCAAGGCAACCGGCCTGTGGGCCGACAGCCTGGCAACTGCCGAGTACGAGCGGGTCCTTACATTTGATATGACAGCCGTGGGCCGTAATCTCGCGGGCCCCTCCAATCCGCATGCCCTGTTACCGACTTCCGAACTGGCAGCGCGAGGTATCAGCGGTGTCGTGGAAAACGAAGAAGGCCGGATGCCCGATGGCGCCGTGATTATTGCCGCCATCACCAGCTGCACCAATACCTCCAACCCGCGCAACATGGTCGCGGCGGGCCTGATTGCGCGCAATGCCAATAAGCTTGGTTTAGTCCGCAAGCCGTGGGTGAAATCTTCGCTGGCGCCGGGATCCAAGACGGTAAAAATGTATCTGGAAGAAGCCGGCCTGCTGCCCGAACTGCAGCAGTTGGGCTTCGACGTGGTGGCCTTTGCCTGCACCACCTGTAATGGCATGAGTGGCGCGCTGGATCCGGAGATTCAGAAGGAAGTCGTCGAACGTGACCTGTATGCCACGGCCGTGTTGTCGGGCAATCGTAACTTCGACGGCCGCATTCATCCTTACGCCAAGCAGGCCTTTCTGGCCTCGCCGCCGCTGGTGGTGGCCTACGCGATCGCCGGCACCATCCGCTTCGACATTGAAAAGGATGTGCTGGGTCATGACGCCGACGGCAAGCCCATTACCCTGAAGGACATCTGGCCGAGTGACGAGGAGATCGATGCCATCGTCAAGCAGAGCGTGAAGCCACAGCAGTTCCGCGATGTCTACATCCCGATGTTCGAGCACAAGGCCGCGCAGAAGTCGAAGAGCCCGCTCTACGAATGGCGCGAGATGAGTACCTATATTCGCCGCCCGCCATACTGGGAAGGGGCCCTGGCCGCGCCGCGTACGATGAAGGGTATGCGTGCGCTGGCCGTGCTGGGGGACAACATCACCACCGACCACCTGTCGCCCTCGAATGCCATCCTGCTGGACTCGGCGGCCGGTGAATACCTGCACAAGATGGGCCTGCCTGAGGAGGACTTCAACTCCTATGCCACGCATCGTGGTGACCACCTCACCGCCCAGCGTGCGACCTTCGCCAATCCCAAGTTGCTGAATGAGATGGTGCGTGACGAGAAAGGCGAGATCATCCAGGGCTCGCTGGCGCGCCTGGAGCCAGACGGTGAGGTCATGCGCATGTGGGAAGTCATCGAAACCTACATGGAGCGTAAGCAGCCATTAATCATTGTGGCGGGCGCGGACTACGGTCAGGGTTCCTCGCGAGACTGGGCCGCCAAAGGCGTTCGCCTGGCGGGCGTGGAAGCGATCGCCGCCGAGGGCTTCGAGCGTATTCACCGCACCAACCTGATTGGCATGGGTGTCATGCCACTCGAGTTTGAAGCCGGCACCAACCGCATAACCTTGGGTCTGGATGGCACTGAAACCTACGATGTGATCGGCGAACCCTCGCCGCGGGGTACCCTGACGCTGGTGGTTCATCGTGCCAGCGGTGAAACCGTGGAGGTGCCGATGATCTGCCGCCTGGATACTGCCGAAGAGGTGTCGGTATACAAGGCCGGTGGCATTCTGCAGAAGTTCGCGAACGAATTCCTGGCGGCCGAGGCGGCTGCCTGAAACCCAGCCCGGCTGTGAAGTATCTGTCGGCCCTGCTGGGCACGCTCGTGAT
>JBFKKS010000078.1:0-10360 GCA_041630955.1 Nevskiales bacterium | reverse complement strand
TGAGGTTTACAACCAGAGCATGCAGAAACATGGTGGTGCCATCGTGAATATGTCATGTGACATGTGGGGCGGTTTCCCGTTCATGGGGCATACCGGCGCCGCGCGTGCCGGCATGGTCAACCTGAGCCAGACCATGGCGGTCGAATGGGCGGCCAGCGGCGTGCGTGTTAATGCCGTTACGCCTGGCTACATAGCCTCGTCCGGCATGGATACTTACGAAGACCCAACCATGGTGGCCATGATTCCAACGCTTAAGCGGGGGGCCCCGCTAAAACGCATGGGCAGTGAGTCCGAAGTCAGTGCGGCGGTGGTATTTCTTTTGTCTGAAGCGGCAGCCTATATCACCGGTACCTGGCTCAACATCGATGGTGGCTCGTCCTGCAAGGACAAAATGTTCCAGATTCCGGATCACGATAAATCCATTCCATATGATGGTTTCCACAGGGCTGTCGCGCCCAAGATCGAAACTTAATGCGTTACAGAGGATTGCCTCATGCCCGTGATTGAATCCCGTATTGATACCCATTCAGAGCAGTTTCAAAGCAATCGGGAGGGGATGCTCGGTTGCATTGCTGATTTTCGGGCGATCGAAGACAAGGTGCGCTCGACCGAAGAGTCCAAACGTGAGCGTTTCACGAAGCGGGGGCAGATTCTGCCGCGGGATCGCGTCAACCTGATGCTGGACCGTGGTTCGCCCTTTCTCGAGCTATCCACACTCTGTGGGTATAAATATCACGACGACAAGGATGGTTCATTGGCCGGTGGCAATACCATCATCGGTATCGGTTACGTGAGCGGCACCCGTTGCATGCTGAATGCCTCCAACTCGGCGATCAAGGGTGGCACCATGACCCCATGGGGTGTGCAGAAAGGACTGCGGATCCAGGAAATCGCCCTGACGCAGAAACTGCCGGTGGTTTCGATGATTGAATCCGGTGGCGCCAACCTGATGTATCAGGAAGACCTCTTCATTGCCGGCGGCAAGACCTTCGCAAACCAGGCACGCCTGTCGGCTATGGGCATTCCTCAGGTAACGGTAGTACATGGTTCCTCTACAGCGGGTGGCGCCTATATGCCAGGTCTGTCGGATTACGTGATCATGGTGCGCAAAAAGGCCAAGGTGTTTCTGGCTGGCCCGCCTTTGCTTAAGGCTGCAACAGGTGAAATTGCAACGGATGAAGATCTGGGCGGTGCTGACATGCACGCCACGGTAGCTGGTACCTGCGAGTATCTGGCCGAGGATGATGCCGATGGGGTTCGAATCGCACGTGATGTCGTTGCCAAGCTTAATTGGAACCATCAGCTGCCATTTATGCATGCACCTGAATATAGCGAGCCGCTCTACAGCCCCGAAGAGTTATGCGGTGTCGTACCGCCGGACTATCGCAAGCCCTACGACTGTCGGGAAGTGATTGCTCGACTGGTAGATGGTTCGGAGTTTCTTGAATTCAAAGCGGATTTTGACCACCAGTTAATCTGTGGTCAGGCCACGATAGAAGGCTGGCCGGTGGGAATCATTGGTAATAATGGCCCGATTACAACCAAGGGCGCGAACAAGGCGGGCCAGTTTATCCAGCTATGTAACCAGTCAGACATGCCGATTATCTACCTTCAGAATATTACGGGTTATATGGTCGGCACCGCTGCGGAACAGGGAGGAATGGTCAAGCATGGCTCGAAGATGATTCAAGCTGTAGCCAATTCCAAGGTGCCACAGATCACAATCGTACTCGGTGGATCGTTTGGTGCCGGCAACTATGGAATGTGTGGACGCGGGTTTGATCCGGATTTCATCTTTGCCTGGCCAAATAGCCGTACTGCAGTAATGGGTGGTGAGCAGGCGGCCAAGGTGATGTCGATTGTGACCGAAGAGAAGATGAAAGCGGCCGGCAAAGCGGTTCCGGAGGAATTTCTTGAGCAGATGGAACGACAGATCATCGATAAGTTCGACGAGCAGTCCCATCCATTCAACGGTTCGGCGCGTCTATGGGATGACGGCATCATCGATCCGCGTGACACACGCAGGGTACTGGGCATGACACTCTCAGTTTGTCGTGAAGCCCGAATGCGTGGCCTGCAACCGAGCAGTTTCGGCGTGGCGAGACTATAAGCTTTATCTAGCCAGGAGCAAGCATGACTCTGCCAGAAACAGAGCATTTACACCTCGAACTCATTGACGGGGTGTTGTATGCCACTATCAATCGACCAGAAGTCCGTAACGCCATGAACGCTGCGCTGCTGAACGATCTGGAAAACACCTTTGACAGTATCGCGAAGGACCGTAGCGTACGCGCTGTGGTGTTACGTGGCGCAGAAGGTAACTTTTGTGCGGGTGGCGACCTGAAGGAAATGGCACAGGCGCGCTTTGCCCCATCTGGTTCTGAATCGGGTGATCCTGTTGCCGACTATAGCCGTCGCTTTGGTGCAATGTTGCGTACGGTCAACGCGGCCCCGCAGGCTGTGGTGGCTGTAATAGAAGGTGCGGTTCTTGGGGGTGGTTTCGGACTTGCCTGCGCCTCGGATGTGGCCATCGCGCACGCCGATGCCAAGTTTGGTTTGCCTGAGACCACTCGCGGGATTCCGCCAGCACAAATCGCTCCCTTCGTGGTTGAGCGCATCGGCCTGACGCAGGCCCGTCGCCTCGGGGTCTGCGGCGGGCGTTTCAAGGGCGAAGAGGCGCTGCAACTGGGTCTGGTGCATTTTGTGGCCCGTGATGAGGCTGGCATCCAGGCATGTCTTGATGAGGTACTGGGACAGATACGCCAATGCGCCCCAGGTGCCAATGCAGTTACCAAGAGCATCATGCTACGGGTCGGCCGAATGGAGATGGATGTCATCCTGGATGAGGCTGCAGCGCAGTTTTCGGCCTGTATCCGTGGTGAGGAGGGTGTCGAAGGGACGACGGCCTTTATGGAGAAACGCATACCCAGTTGGGCGGAGCAATAACTGAATGAGTAAATTCAACAAGGTCCTGGTTGCTAACCGGGGCGAGATAGCACTCCGCGTGATAGATGGCGCAAGACGCATGGGCTATGCCACCGTTGCAGTTTATTCAGATGCGGATCGCGACGCGCCCCATGTATGGGCAGCGGATGAAGCGGTGCGTCTGGGCCCGGCACCAGTCGGCGAATCTTATTTGGTGATAGAGAAGATCATTGCCGCGGCCAGAGCGTCAGGCGCTGATGCCGTTCACCCGGGTTACGGATTTCTGGCTGAAAATGCCGGTTTCGCACGCGCCTGTGACGATGCTGGCTTGATCTTCATCGGTCCGACAGCCGATGCGATCGACCTGATGGGGAGCAAGCGTGCGGCCAAACTTCGTATGCTGGCAGCAGGGGTGCCCTGCGTGCCGGGCTATGAGGGCGAGGATCAGTCAGATGAAAACCTTATTGAGCGGGCCAAAGAGATCGGTTGCCCGGTTATGGTCAAGGCGTCTGCTGGTGGTGGCGGACGTGGCATGCGCCTGGTCGATGATGTGTCCAAACTCGCGGAAGCCATCGCCTCCGCACGTTCAGAGGCTTTGAATGCCTTTGGTTCCGGGGAACTGATACTGGAAAAGGCCGTGGTGAATGCACGGCATGTGGAAATACAGGTTTTTGCGGATACACATGGCAATGTGGTTCACCTTGGTGAACGAGACTGTTCCGTACAACGCCGTCACCAGAAGGTCGTGGAAGAAGCGCCATCCCCTGCGGTTGATACCGCGCTCCGTCAAAAGATGGGGGAAGCGGCGGTAGAAGCGGCGGCCGCAATCAATTACCGCGGCGCAGGCACGGTGGAGTTTTTGCTCGACCCGTCGGGCGAATTCTTTTTCATGGAAATGAATACCCGTCTGCAGGTGGAGCATCCGGTCACAGAGATGATCACTGGTCAGGATCTGGTTGAGTGGCAGTTGCGGGTGGCCGAAGGAGATGTGCTGCCACTTACGCAAGAGCAGGTCAGTTTCAATGGTCATGCCATTGAAGTACGTTTGTGTGCGGAAGACCCGGAACAGGATTTTCTACCGCAGACGGGCAAGCTTTTGCGTTGGCGAGAACCAACCGGAGATGGTATCCGGGTTGATCATTGCTTGCGGGAGGAGGGTGAGATCAGCCCCTTCTACGATTCCATGCAGGGCAAACTGATTGCATGGGGACCAAGCCGTTACGTAGCCCGCTGTCGATTGATAAAGGCGCTTAAGCAGGCAGTCTTGCTGGGTGTGGTCAGTAACAAGGATTTCCTGGTCAGTATTCTGGAACACGAGGCCTTTGCAGGCGGGGACTTTGATACCCAGTTTATAGAACGATATTTTCCGCGTGACGCGCTGGAAACAGCCGCGCCCAATCAGCGCCATATTGCGCTGGCTGCGGCAGGCCTGTTTCATGCAGATGCGATGAAGTTACAGCAAGCTGCAGGTCTGGGAATCAGCTATGGCAACTGGAGGAGCGCTAATAACGTGCCTATTTCGGTTACCCTCAGTCACGGATCTCATACTTGGCTGTGCTCGGTTACCGCTGAATCAAACGCGGCTTACACAGTACTACTGAATGGCACTGACCTACCCATTACGATCACGAGCTTCAGTGACGATAACTTCCACTACGTTTGCGAGGGCGTACAGGGACAGGCGTACTATGCGCGTACAGGTAATACCCTCTGGCTCGCATGTGAAGGAAGCACCTGGGCATATTCAGACGACACGCTGAAGGCGCCAGACAGTACCGAGGCCGGAGGTGATGGGCGAGTGTTGGCTTCCATGGATGGCAAGATACTGGGCCTGAATGTGGTCGTCGGGCAAAGCGTCTCAAAGGGAGATACCGTGTTGATACTGGAGGCCATGAAAATGGAATTCCAGGTAGCTGCCGCAGTGGACGGTGAAGTGGCTGAGGTGAACGTCTCAGAGGGTGATCAGGTCAGTGCTCGCCAGTTACTGGTGGCAATCAACCCCAGCAAAACCGAGTAGCCAGTTTTAGTCCCTGCTGTCCATGAAGCGTTGCACCAGTTTTGGTGTGAGCGTCATAAATAACAGGGCCATACCCAGGAATATCAATGAGCTGGCTTTTTTCCGCCTGTAGGCATAGTGCTCGGTGATATCACGTCGAATGGCCTGCCTGTGGCGGGCTTTCTGCTCATCCGAAAGGTTCATGGGTTCAGAAGCCTGGTACAAAACCAGCGCCTGCTCTTCAGGACTCATGTTGGGCAGCTGGTCTTTAACGCGGGCCAGTCTCTGCGCCTGTGCCACCTGCATGCGGTGCATTTCCTGCTGAAAGCTTAATTCGACTCGCTGTTCAATAGTGTTGTCATCCAATGGTTCTATCTGCAGCCACAGGTAGCCGCCGTAGGCAGCAACGATAAACCCAATGGCAGTGAATACGCGGCCCAGATGTCCGTGTGAAAACATGATGTGCTTCCGGAAAATGAGTCGCCATCTTAGGGATGTGGCACTGAACCAGCAAGGACGTGGCGCATAAAAAAGGGGTGACGTTAAGTCACCCCTTATTATTTGGCTCCCGAGGACGGGCTCGAACCGCCGACCCAGTGATTAACAGTCACTTGCTCTACCAACTGAGCTACTCGGGAAGAGGGCGCGTATGTTAGAGAAACACGCCCGATGAAGCAAGGCAGTTTGACGGGTTTCTCTAGCTGATGGCCTCGGCAACACGTGAAAGCGCCTTTTCCAGGTTCTCCTGGCTGGTTGCAAAGGAGATGCGCATGGCGCCCGGCGCGCCAAACGCGGAGCCTGGGACCATGGCGACACCGGCTTTTTCAATCAGGAATTCACCGAACTGGACGTCATCCTCAATGCTATCCATGCGTTCGATGACCTCAGAGAAATCCGGAAACGTGTAGAAGGTGCCGTCTGATGGCAGGCAATTCACCCCTGGCATCGCATTAAGGGTAGCTAGTACGTAATCATGGCGCTGCTTGAATGCCTCGACCATTTCGGTAACACAAGCCTGATCACCATTGAGGGCTGCCTCCGAGGCACGCTGGGAGATTGAGGTTGGATTTGAAGTGCTTTGCGACTGGATATTGGTCATGGCTTTGATCAGTGGCTGCGGCCCAGCGGCATAGCCTATGCGCCACCCGGTCATGGAGTAAGCCTTGGAGACACCATTGAGCACCATCGTTCTGTCGTACAGGTCAGGGCATGCCATGACAATGTTGCTGAAGCCTTCTTCGGTCCAGAGGATGGGTTCGTACATATCGTCGGTAGCGATCATGACCTGCGGGTGCTCGCGTAGCACTTCGCCAAGCGACTCCAGTTCAGCACGACTGTAGGCCTTGCCGGTAGGGTTCGATGGGCTGTTAAGAACCAGCAGTCTGGTTTTTGGCGTAATCGCCGCAGCCAGTTTCTCAGCATTGATTTTAAAGTTGTCGCTGATGCCCGTTGACACAATCACAGGCTTGCCATCGGCGAGTAACACCATGTCTGGGTAGGAAACCCAGAATGGGGCAGGGATAACAACTTCATCACCTTCATTGAGCATGGCCTGGCAGAGATTGAAGAAGCTCTGTTTGCCACCGCAGGACACCAATATCTGGGCAGGTGAATAGCTCAGACCATTATCGCGGGCGAACTTGTCTATAATCGCCTGCTTGAGTTGAGGGGTGCCTCCGACCGGGGTGTACTTGGTAAACCCGCTATTGATGGCTTCGATCGCTGCTGCCTTGATATGCGCAGGGGTATCGAAATCGGGTTCGCCGG
Source organism: Nevskiales bacterium (assembly GCA_041630955.1). Classification (GTDB taxonomy): domain Bacteria; phylum Pseudomonadota; class Gammaproteobacteria; order Nevskiales; family CAJXLF01; genus JBFKKS01. The sequence goes on along the minus strand of JBFKKS010000078.1, from coordinate 3,672 downwards.
CTCCGAGGCCAATAATATCCTTGCCTGCCGCGCGTAATTCGGCGGCTCGGGCTGTTATGGCCAGAGTTGGAGAGGGTTTAATCCTTTGAACACGCTGGGAAAGTTGCATTTGCTGGGCTCGCTTTGCGGGTAGAGGTTAAAAAGCGCCCGGTATGATACTGGATGCCTATCAGGACTACCAATGACGAAGTCTGATGAAGTGGCGGGATTTGATCTGCAGGCCGACTGGGCGCCCGCGGGAGATCAGCCCGAGGCTATACGAAAACTGGTGCAGGGCTTGCGTGATGGCCTGAGCTATCAGACCCTGCTTGGGGTGACGGGTTCCGGTAAAACCTTCAGCGTGGCCAACGTCATCCAGCAACTCCAGCGCCCAACACTGGTATTGGCGCCAAACAAGACGCTGGCCGCACAGCTGTATGGTGAGTTTCGTGAGTTCTTTCCCAATAACGCGGTGGAATATTTCGTTTCCTACTACGACTACTATCAGCCCGAGGCCTATGTGCCCTCGACTGATACGTTTATCGACAAGGACAGTTCGATCAATGAACACATTGAGCAGATGCGACTGTCGGCGACCAAGGCTCTGCTGTCCCGTCCGGATGTCATCATCATCGCCTCGGTGTCAGCTATCTACGGGCTGGGTGATCCTGAACTCTATTTTCAGATGGTCCTGCATCTGGATAAGGGTGATCGAATAAATCAGCGTGACATGCTGCGTCGGTTGGCTGAACTCCAGTACACACGCAATGACGTAGAACTCAAGCGCGGAACCTTTCGCGTGCGTGGCGAAATTATTGATATTCATCCTGCTGATATCGATGATGAAGCGGTCCGTGTCGAACTTTTTGATGACGAGATTGAGTCGATTTGCCTGTTTGACCCTCTGACCGGGGAGATACGACGCAAGCTGCCGCGTTACACCATTTTCCCCAAAACCCATTACGTCACTCCGCGAGACCGCTTGATTGGAGCGTTGGATGACATCAAGGACGAACTGCGTGAGAGGCTGGCCGAGCTACGTTCGGTAGACAAGCTTCTGGAAGCGCAGCGACTGGAGCAACGGACCATGTTCGATCTCGAAATGATCCAGGAACTGGGTTATTGCTCGGGTATCGAGAACTACTCGCGCTATCTGTCGGGCCGTGGTCCCGGGCAACCGCCGCCCTGTCTGCTCGATTATCTTCCTGCGGATGCCCTGCTGGTTATCGATGAAAGCCACGTTACTATTCCCCAGCTAGGTGCCATGTATAAGGGCGACCGGTCACGCAAGACCACGCTTGTAGAGTATGGCTTTCGGTTGCCATCAGCCCTGGATAACCGACCGCTCCAGTTCGAGGAATTTGAGCGGCTGGCACCACAGGCATTGCTCATATCGGCTACACCCGGGGCCTATGAACAGCAGAACTCGGGACAGGTCGTCGACCAGGTAGTGCGTCCCACGGGGCTGGTTGATCCCGTTGTGGAGGTACGACCAGCGGGCAATCAGGTCGATGACTTATTGTCTGAGGTACGCGAGCGCACAGAGGCAGGGGATAGGGTTCTGGTCACGACGCTCACCAAGCGCATGTCAGAAGACCTGACTGATTATTTGCATGAGAACGGCGTACGCGTTCGATACCTGCACTCAGACATCGATACCGTGGAGCGCGCTGAAATCCTGCGTGACCTCAGGCTTGGTGAGTTCGATGTGCTGGTCGGCATCAACCTGCTACGTGAAGGGCTGGATATACCCGAGGTTTCACTTGTTGCGATCCTGGATGCGGATAAGGAGGGCTTTCTGCGCTCAGATCGTTCGCTCATCCAGACCATCGGTCGTGCGGCACGTAATCTGAACGGCAAGGCAATTCTCTACGCAGACCGAATGACCGGATCGATGCAACGCGCGCTGGAAGAAACAGATCGGCGTCGAACCAAGCAGGAGGCATATAACAAGGAACATGGTATTACCCCACAGGGCATCAAAAAGGCGGTGGCCGATGTGATGCATGAGGGCTTTGAGGAATACCGACCCGGCAAGCGCAAGGAGAGCCTGCGCAAGGTGGCAGAGGAAGAAGCCGTCTATTTGGCAATGACGCCAGCGAAGCTAGGGAAGGAACTCGACCGACTGGAAAAACAGATGTACCAGCACGCACGTGATCTGGAATTTGAAGAAGCTGCAAAAACCCGCGACCAGATCAAGCAGCTGGAACAGCTTCTCAAGACAGGCAAGCTTGCCGGAACGAAGTAAACCGTTTAATCTTCGCGGCCTCTTACAGGCGCGTAGCTCAGTTGGTTAGAGCACCACCTTGACATGGTGGGGGTCGTTGGTTCGAATCCAATCGCGCCTACCAAACAATAAACCCACCTTTTTGGTGGGTTATTTTTTTGTGTAACTGCAGGGCGCCCTGATTGGTCAAGTCATAAGGTAGATCTGTTGCTGGGTCTGAATCATTAAGGGGTTGGTGATGAGCTTATAGCCCCATGGTTGAATTCCTGGCAAGACCCGTGCGCCTTGCTTGAGATGCTTGGTAGTGCATCTATGGTCGCGTACAATCGCCAGCCACATACTGCCACCAACCTGTTTCACGCGGCCTTTGGTAGGGGTCGCCACTGATAAAGAGTAATTCGTATGCCCGTTATTCGACTCCCGGACGGCTCAGAGCGCGTCTTCGACCATCCGGTTTCAGTTCACGATATCGCGACTGATATCGGACCCGGTTTGGCCAAGGCGGCACTGGCCGGGCGCGTAAATGGCAAGCTGGTCGATACCAGCCATGTGATAGATCATGACGCGGAACTCGCGATTATCACCGGGCGGGATGAGGAAGGCCTCGAAATTATTCGCCATTCAACGGCGCATCTGCTGGCCCAGGCGGTTAAGCAGCTATTCCCTGGCGCACAGGTCACGATCGGACCTGTCATTGAAGATGGTTTCTACTACGACTTCGCCTATGAGCGTGCCTTCACTCCGGAAGACCTGGAAAAGATCGAGGCGCGCATGGCCGAAATTGCCAAAGCTGACCATAGGGTAGAAAGGCAATTGATGCCACGTGATGAGGCTGTGGCGTTGTTTCGCGACATGGGCGAGGAATACAAGGCAGAGATTATTGCTTCGATTCCTGCCAATGAAGACATCTCTTTGTATGGGCAGGGCGATTTCGTTGATCTCTGTCGCGGCCCGCATGTGCCGAGTACTGGAAAACTCGGTTATTTCAAGTTGATGAAAGTTGCTGGTGCCTACTGGCGAGGTGACTCAAACAACGAAATGCTCCAGCGTATTTATGGCACGGCCTGGGGGGACAAGAAACAACTCAAGGCTTACCTGCATCGCCTGGAAGAGGCCGGCAAGCGTGATCATCGTGTTATTGGCAAAAAGCTCGACCTGTTCCACATGCAGGAAGAAGCGCCTGGCATGGTGTTCTGGCACGACCGCGGCTGGCGGGTTTACCAGCTTATCGAAAGCTATATCCGCGATTTGCTGCGACGCAATGGCTACGAAGAAGTGCGCACACCAATGGTCATTGACAAGGTGCTGTGGGAGAAGTCAGGCCATATGGCCAAGTTTTCCGATGATATGTTCATGACGGCGTCCGAGAGTCGCGAATATGCCATTAAGCCAATGAACTGCCCTGCGCATTTACAGATTTATAACCAGGGTCTGAAGAGTTATCGGGACCTGCCTCTACGTATGGC
>JBFKKS010000077.1:0-10385 GCA_041630955.1 Nevskiales bacterium | reverse complement strand
TTCATAAGGTATTTCAAACTTGCTCTGAAACTGCTCGTCATCAACGCTTTGAACACCCGATGCGTAGAAATTGTCGCCCAGCTCTATGGCAAAATCGCAACCACGTGCCGCACAGACGTCGGCCATGGCATGACCCACTGCGATCTGGCGCTCCGATCCGGTGCCGGCATCCCCAAAGGCGACAAAACGCACTACAGCGTCAGACTGGCGGGCGCTGTTTGCCGTGACAGAGTGATTGCCATTGTCCTGGCTATCACAACCGCAAGCGCCCACTACAAGTAGCAGGCCAGAAATAAAAAGTCGGCGCATTCCGCTTTCCTTAATGTGAGAATCAACGCCATTATGCCACCGGCAAGTGAATGCTTGATGCCAACATTGGCTGAGAACCCGGCGCGTTCTACCAGGGTCGTCGGCACTTTTTGTTGACTACAGTACTAGGGTGGCAGTCAGGTCATTGCTACACTGTGCAACTGCACGCAGAAGTTACATCCGCATTCAGCACGAGATCGCCATGAGCGCTATCCCCAAGGACGTTTTTTCAGAAGCCCAGCGCCTGAGCCTGGACGCCACCGGCCCGTTTCCCAACGCCAGCAAAATCTACATACAAGGCTCGCGCGCGGATATTCGCGTGCCGATGCGCGAGATTCGTCAAAGCGATACGACCGCCAGTTTCGGTGTGGAGCACAATCCGCCGGTCACTATTTACGACACCTCCGGTCCTTACACCGACCCTGAGGCCAGCATCGACCTGCTGAAGGGCCTGCCTGCGCTGCGTGCTGGCTGGATAGAGGAGCGTGGTGATACCGAGCAGCTGGGCGGCGCCAGTTCGGAGTATGGGCGGGCACGTGAGACGGATCCGAATCTGGTTGCGCTGCGCTTTGAGCATATCCGTGCACCGCGCCGGGCCAGGGCTGGGGCCAACGTCACGCAGATGCATTACGCGCGACGCGGCATCATTACTCCGGAGATGGAATACATCGCCATTCGGGAAAACTGTCGCCTGCAGGAGCTGCGTGAGGTCTACCAGCAGGCCGGTTATCTGCAGCGCCACCTCGGTAACCCGATGGGTGCCAACCTGCCCGAGGAGTGCACGCCGGAATTCGTGATGCAGGAAGTGGCCGCGGGTCGGGCCATCATTCCCGCCAATATCAATCACCCCGAGTCCGAGCCGATGATTATCGGGCGCAACTTTCGGGTGAAAATCAATGCCAATATCGGCAACTCGGCGGTGACTTCATCCATTGCCGAGGAAGTGGAGAAGATGGTCTGGTCGACGCGCTGGGGTGGTGACACCGTGATGGACCTGTCGACGGGCAAGCATATCCACGAAACCCGTGAATGGATCATCCGCAACTCGCCGGTCCCGATCGGCACGGTACCGATCTACCAGGCACTGGAAAAGGTCGATGGCAAGGCCGAGGAACTGACCTGGGCAATGTTCCGCGACACCCTTATCGAGCAGGCCGAGCAGGGTGTGGACTACTTCACCATTCATGCCGGTGTGCGCCTGCAATACGTGCCTCTGACGGCCAAGCGGCTAACCGGTATCGTGTCTCGCGGTGGTTCAATCATGGCCAAGTGGTGCCTGGCGCACCATCAGGAGTCCTTCCTGTACACGCACTTCGAAGAGATCTGCGAAATCATGAAGGCCTACGATGTGAGCTTCAGCCTCGGTGATGGTCTGCGCCCCGGGTCGATTGCCGATGCCAATGATGCCGCCCAGTTCGGCGAGCTGGAAACCCTCGGTGAACTGACCAAGCTGGCCTGGGAGCACGACTGCCAGGTCATGATCGAAGGCCCCGGCCATGTGCCCATGCAGCTGATCAAGCAGAACATGGACAAGGAACTGGCGGATTGCTACGAGGCACCGTTCTACACGCTCGGGCCGCTGACCACCGACATCGCGCCCGGCTATGACCACATTACATCGGGCATTGGCGCGGCACAGATTGGCTGGTACGGCACGGCGATGCTCTGCTATGTCACCCCCAAGGAACACCTGGGCCTGCCCGACAAGGAGGATGTCAGGGAAGGCATCATTACCTACAAGATTGCCGCCCATGCCGCCGACCTGGCCAAGGGCCTGCCGGGAGCACAGGTGCGCGATAACGCGCTGTCAAAAGCACGCTTCGAGTTCCGCTGGGAAGATCAGTTCAACCTGAGCCTGGACCCGCACAAGGCGCAGGAATTCCACGATGAAACCCTGCCCAAGGATTCGGCCAAGGTGGCCCATTTCTGTTCCATGTGTGGCCCACACTTCTGCTCAATGAAAATCACCCAGGACGTACGTGAGTACGCCAGGCAAAAAGGGCTGGATGAGGCGGCCGCCCTGGATGAGGGCATGCAGGAAAAGGCCAGCGAATTTGTTCAGCAGGGTGCTGAGGTGTACAGCAAGCTCTGATCAGTATTCGTAGCCAAACATTTCGATTTCTTTTCTGAAATGTTTGGCAATGCGGTTTTTTTCATCCTCGCTGAATAGAGCCTGGTAGCTTTTTCTGCCTTTCTCCTTTCGATACTCGCCTTTGGCATTAGGCAGTTCGATCGGTTCCGGCAAACCTACTCGGAGGCGCAGGGCCTCAAGCTCGTCTGTCAGGTTTTCGTAGCGGTAAAGTTGATCCACGACCACTTTGTCCTTGATCGTGTAAAGGCCCCAGCCACGGTTGTTAAGGCGCGCCAGCACTTTATCTGTTGTGACCCTGGACTTTTCGAGGGTCGTGCGCTGGCCATCGCGCGCACGATGGTAGTGCAATGAGGCGACTCGATCCCATGGGTTGCGCACGAAACAGAATTTGAAATAGCTGTTCCAAACCTCGGGGTCGATCCGCGGAATCAGCTCAAATGCACGCATATGGCTGGTATAACGTGGCTCGGGCTTGCCCATCAGTACGTTGAGGCGGTCCATCAGCGTGTAATGTTCAGGCGGCACCATGTTGTTCTGCCTGCCAGCATAACCAAGGCTTTTACGCAGCGCTTCCTCATCCGGCGCGAGGGGGGCAACGATATCGTCCGGCCCGCAAAACTTGGACAACCCAATTTCGATACTGGAGCCGGCGCATTTATTGTTTTTAAGAAAGATAAAGCGATATTTATGCGAAACAATCATGAGTACTCACTTGGCAGGTCAAGGACAACGCCTGCGACGTTGCTGTTGTACTGATCGGCGTCAACCGGTATCAGTGGGCGATTCTGGGTCCTGGCTAGGTGCCGGTTAACGGGTTAGGTCTGCGCATCATAAAGCAAATATTAAATTTTCAAATACGCAATCCGGCGTCTCAATGGACAAACGCTACATGTATTGGATGGTTCGGGATACAGCATCAATGACCAGTTAGCGGCTTCGGCATCAGTTGGCCGGTTTTAACCACAGGGCCATGTGCACTCTGGCGATTCTTGGTTAACAGGTTCACAATCTAAGGTGGGTCGCACGGGGGAGGCGATGCATGAAGAGGACAAGCAAGGGTCCGCAGCCAGGCTGCGCCGCGTTTTTCCTGGTCCTGATCGGATTGCTGATTTCAGGGCCGGCAAGCAGTTCAGTTGTGCAACTGGATGCCCAGTTGCCGCAGTTGCCATTGGATACGCATGTCGAACTACTGCGGGATCCGACCGGCCAGTGGGGCTGGCAGGACATTCGAGGTCCTCAGGCCAGCCAGTTTGCTCCCAATCCTGACAAGACGATTAATTATGGTTTCACCACTGATACCTACTGGTATCGGGTAAGCCTGCAGAATTCGACCTCTGCAGACAGGCCCATCCAGGATTGGGTGCTGGAGCTGGGCTACCCGCCACTGGACGAAGTCGATATCTACCTGACCCAGGGCGAGCGCACCGTGCGCATGCGCGCCGGAGATCAGCGCAAACCGAATTCGGCGTTGCTGGCGCATCGCAACATCGCGATGCCATTACAGATGACGGCCGGTGAGCAGGTCACGATCCACCTGAGGGTAAATACGTCTGGCTCTCACCAGGTGCCCCTGGCGTTGTGGACCGGTAAGGCATTTTTCAAGAAAACCGAGCGGGAAAACCTGGGTTTCGGGGTTTTCTACGGCGTGTTGCTGGTTATGAGCCTTTATAACCTGTGCATTTTCCTTTTCGTCCGTGATCCAGCCTACCTGTACTACATTTGCGTGCTGGTTTCCTTTGCATTGATGCAGTTGAATCTCAACGGCTTTGCGCATTTGTACTTTTCTGACTGGCCGATTGGTTCGCCCAGGGGGATCAACCTGGGTGTGCCGCTTACGGTCAGCGTGACACTCATCACAAGCCTGCTGTTTACCCGCAGCTTCCTTAACACGCCCGTACACCTGCCGCGCATCAACCTGGCGTTTTATTTCCTGATCGCCATGGAGGCCATAGCCGGGATATCAAGCTTCTTTTTACCTTATTCGACAATCGTGCCCATTGCCGCAGGTCTTGGGGCTGTGACCTCCATTGCCGGCTTGATGGCTGGCGTGGTCGCTCTACTGGCCAAGGTCCGTATAGCGCGCTTTTATGTGCTGGCCTGGTCGCTTTTCCTGGCTGGCATCGTGGTCAAGGTGTGCGAGCTGTTCGGTTTGCTTCCGACCAGCTTTCTGACCGCTTATTCCTGGCAGATTGGCGTTCTGTTCATGGTGACCCTGCTGTCACTGGCGCTGGCTGATCGCATCACGATCGAACGCAAGGAGAAAATCCGTGCTCAGGACGAGGCCCTGAATGCGCGCAACCAGGCGATTGCCAACCTGGAACGCTATGAGCGCATGGTGAATAACGTTCTGGAGGGGGTCTTCCAGACGGACCGACACGGGCGCTGCATTAGTGCCAACCCCGCGATGGCAAGAATGCTGGGTTTTGATAGCGCTGAGCAATTGGTTCGGGCCAACGTGAACCTGCGTGTGGATACAACCGTCAACGAAAAGGATCAGGACGCAATACTTGATGCCCTCAAGCGAGATGGGCAGCTGAGTGGCTACGAACTGAAAATGCGCCGGCGGGATGGCAGAGAGTTCTGGGGTTCGCTATCGGTACGCACGCTGCTGGATGACCACAACAAGGTCGATGTGAATGATGGCATTCTTGTCGACATCAGCGCACGCAGGGAGAAGCAGCAGCTGGAACACGCACGCGAGGTCGCTGAAGCCGCCACCGCGACCAAGAGTGAGTTCCTGGCCAAGATGAGTCATGAATTGCGCACCCCGATGAATGCAATTATCGGCTTTACGGATCTGGCTTTACGCAACGACTCGATTGAACGCAAGCAGGAGCACCTGAAGCATATCGACACGGCGTCGCACAGCTTGCTGGCCATCATCAACGACATCCTTGATCTGTCCAAGATTGAGGCAGGCAAGCTGACCCTGGAGGCGCGCGAATTTGCCTTGCAACCCATTCTGGACAAGCTGGCTGACCTGTTCTCGGGTCAGGCGACTGCCAAGGGTATTGAGCTGATTATCGCGAATCACGCCGACGTGCCCGCAACCCTGAAAGGCGATCCCTTGCGCCTGGAGCAGGTGTTGATGAACCTGGTCAGCAACGCGATCAAGTTTACTGAGAAAGGCGAGGTGGAAGTGGCGGTCGAGAAGGTCGTCAAAAAGGGCGAGCAGACCGAAATCAGTTTTATGATTCGTGACACGGGTATCGGGCTCAGCGTAGAACAACAGTCGCGGCTGTTTACACCTTTCAGCCAGGCGGATCAGTCGACGACCCGGCAATATGGTGGCACTGGCCTGGGGTTGGCCATCTGTAAACAACTGGTTGAACTCATGCATGGCCATATTGGCATCGTGAGTCGCCCCGGCGAGGGTAGCTGTTTCAGTTTTACCGTTAATCTGGGTATCGGGCGCGACAAGACCGGGCAGGCTGCATTGGGCCACGTTGGCGGTAAACGCATCCTCGTGGTGGATGACAATGCGGCGGCACGCCAGGTCTATGGACGCATGCTGGACGGGATGCAGTTTCAAACAGCGACTGCGACCAATGCTGGTGAAGCGCTCGATATGCTGGGTAAAGAGGCCTTTGACGCTGTGCTGATGGACTGGCTTATGCCACAGACCGACGGCATAGAAGCAACCAGGCTGATACGTGCCCGACCTGAAACCAGTAGCTTGCCGGTCATACTGATGACCGCCCATGGCCGCGAGGATTTGATAGAAGCAGCGGTTGCAGCCGGGGCCAACAATTATCTGGAAAAGCCGGTCAAGCCCTCGTTGCTTCTCGAGTCCCTGCAGCAGGTTCTTGAACCACAGCAGGCAGGCGAGATTAATGGGCAGGCTGATGTCAGCAGCAATACAGACCGCCAGGGCCTGCTAACGGGTATGTCGGTTCTGCTGGTCGAAGACAACGCCCTGAACCGGCGACTTGCGCAGGAAATCCTTACCGATGCCGGTGTCCAACTGGATATGGCCGAGAACGGCGCAGAAGGACTCGAAGCGGTACAGGCCAATGGTTACGACCTTGTCTTGATGGATGTCCAGATGCCCGTGATGGACGGGTTCGAGGCAACGCGCGCTATCAGGAAGTTATCCGGTTTTGCAGACTTGCCCATCATCGCCATGACAGCGAATGCGATGGAAGGGGATCGTGAGCAATGCCTGGCAGCAGGCATGAACGATTTTGTCAGCAAACCCATTGATGCAGCGCTCCTGTTGGCACGACTGCAAGCCTGGCGTGACCGTATTCAACAGAGCCCGCCCAAGCCACCTTCCCACGAAGGCTAGCGCCTACCATGTCGGCAGCAAGCAAATGTCGGAATCCGTAATCGCGCGCGTTCTCCGTGATGGCGGCCAGGCCGTAATGAGCTGGGGCATACGACAGGTTCGTCTACGAGGGGTGCTGGCATTCTCTCTGCAATTCAGTGCGCTGAGCACCGGCAGCTTGTTTGCCCTGACAGTGGCGGCGGGTGAACCGTTTCAGCTTGAGTCCCGTGCTGACGGCTTGTTCATCGGTCCGCAGGTTGAAGTATTACGCGATCCCGGCGGTGAGTTAACGGCGGATAAATTACTAACCGGGTCAGTCGCGGATCGCTTTGAAGTGGCTGGCAGCCAGGGCTTGAACTATGGCTTCACCAGCACGCCGTATTGGTATCGTTTCGCACTGACCAATCCGATGGCCTCGGTTACCGAGAATTGGGTCATGGAAATCGCCTGGCCGCCATTGGATGAGCTCGACATCTACATCAGCCGGAACGCCGGTCTGACCGCGGTCGTGAAAACAGGCGATCAGCGCCCACCCGGATCTGCGGGCATTGTGCATCGCAATTATGCTGTGCCGCTTCAGATAAAGCCGGGTGAGACAGTGAACCTGCTGCTCAGGGCACAAATTGAAGGCTCTCACCAGGTGCCGATTCAAATCTGGGCGGCCGACGCATTCTTTGACAAAACGACCCGGGAGAACCTGCTATACGGCATGTTCTATGGCGCCATTGCCGTGATGGTTATTTATAACTTGCTGATATTCATATCCATTCGGGATTTGTCTTATCTGTACTTTATTTTGTTTATTTTCTGGTTGGGGGTATTGCAACTCAGCCTGGATGGGTTTGCCTTTCCGTTCCTGTGGAAGATTTCTCCCAACATGGTCAATGGAAGCCTGGCGCTGTTTGTTGCCCTTGCAACGGTTTTCGTGCCGCCGTTTATTAGCCGCTCCCTGCAGACCAGCCAGTATTCGCCGCGTTTGAACAAGCTTTTGTATGTTGCTTTTGCTGTTGCGCTCATGAGTCTGGTTTTCCCCTTTGTGCTGTCGATTCGGGACAGTGTGTTTATTAATGTGCTGATCGGGGGGCTGACTACTGTTCTGATGGCAGTCGTCATCGTGACGCAGGCAATACGGGGGCGCACGACCGCGCGGTATTTCATGGCGGTATGGGGGGCATTGGTGCTCGGCATCACGGCCAAGGTGATGGAGGTGAATGGGCTGTTGCCGATCAGCGTTTTGACCACTTATGCCATCCATATCGGGCTGTGTTTCCTCGTTACGCTGGTATCACTGAGTCTGGGTGAACAGATCAACCGCGAGCGTCGCGAGAAGGATCGCCTTGCCCATGACCACGCTGTGGCTGAATCCGCGGCTAAAAGTGAATTCCTGGCAAAAATGAGCCACGAACTGCGCACGCCGATGAACGCGATCGTGGGCTTTACTGACCTTGCCCTGCGTAGCCAGACCGAGGAGCAGAGATTCGAGCATCTCGGCTATATCAAAGGTGCCTCACACTCCATGCTGCGTGTGCTGAATGATGTGCTGGATCTGACTCATCTTGAGTCGGGCCGCTTAACGCTCGCGGCTGAACCCTTCCGGTTATCAAATGTGCTTGATCAGGCGACCGTACTCGCCCAGGCAGAAGCAGCGGAGAAAGGGCTGACGCTGTCGGTGCAATGCGAGCCCGATACACCGCAGGCATTGATTGGGGATGCTGGGCGACTTGAGCAGATACTTCTCAATCTGCTGGGCAATGCAGTTAAGTTTTCGGACCAGGGCAAAGTCAGCCTGACCATCAAGCCCGTGTCGGTGACGGCTGGGCGGGTGAGCTTGCGGTTTACGGTCGAGGATACGGGCATAGGCATCAGTACAGAACAGTTATCCAGGTTATTTACCCCCTTTGGCCAGGCGGACCCCACGCTGGCACGCGGGTATGGCGGGAGTGGTTTGGGCCTGGTGATATGCAAGGAACTGGTCGAACTGATGGGCGGCCGTATTGCCGTCGACAGTGAGCCGGGCCGTGGCAGTGTTTTCAGTTTTGAACTGGAGTTTGATGTCGCTGCTGAAGCAATACCAGGCGGAGAGCCTGAGCCAGCTTCCGAGGATGCCTTGTCTGATCTCAACGGGGCGCGTGTCCTGCTGGCAGAGGATAACAGCCTGAATCGGCGTCTCATTGAAGAGATACTGAATCCGCTCGGTGTGGTACTCGGCATCGCCGAAAATGGCCAGCAGGCGGTGGAAGCCCTGAAGTCAGCTTCCCATGACCTCGTTTTGATGGATCTGCAGATGCCAGTCATGGATGGGCTGGAAGCAACCCGTCAGATTCGTGCCTTACCGGGCCTGGCAAGTTTGCCGGTCATAGCCCTGTCAGCCAATTCTTCTCCGGACGATCGTCAGCAAGCCGAACTCAGTGGCATGAACGATTTTCTTTCCAAACCGATTGATGCGGAACAATTGCTTCTGACCTTGAGCAAATGGCTACCGCGCCAGAAGGAGGCCAAGATGAACTCACTCGATAAACCCACCGGGACCACAGCACAGCCCGAACTACCCGATAGCCTGCCCGGTATCGAACTGGCCGAGGCTGCCAGGCGAATTGGTGGCCGCTATGCCTTGCTTGTCGAATTGCTGCAGGAATTTGTCGTTGAACAGGCACAGGTGACACAGCAGATCAGCACGATGTGGCAAGAGGGTCGCCATGAAGACGCTGTACGTGCAGCACATTCGCTCAAGGGTCTGGCTGCCAACTTTGGCTGCAATGAATTGTCTTCGGCAGCATGGGAACTTGAAGAGGCCCTCAAGCAGCGAATCGATCCGACAGCGTTACTGGTAACAGTCGAGCAGGCACTGCAGCAGGTGACCGAGTCCGTTTCCCGAATACCCGGGGTCAAAAGCGCCCCTGCAGAGCCATCACCACAGGCGGTACAGCCCTTTGACAAGCAGCTTAAAGAACTGCTCGACAGTCTGCGGCGGCAGGATTTTTCAGCTGGAGATCAGTTTCAGCAGTTATCTGGCAGTCTGCAGGAACGCTTGCCGCCAGACGCTATGGAAGCGGCAGGCAAGGCAATCCATGCCTACGACTTTGATGCCGCCAGCGCGATTTTGAGGCAACTTGAGGCCTGACACCGGCCTGGGACCAGGAATGACTGAAACAGACACAATCATGGTGGTGGACGATGAGCCCGGCAACATTCGGCTACTGGGAGAGATACTGGTGGCCGAAGGCTATCAGGTGATTGTGGCACGCAGTGGTGAGGAGGCGCTGGCGCGAATCGAGAACTCGCTGCCGACCGTCCTGTTACTGGACGTGGTGATGCCCGGACTGTCCGGTTACGACGTTTGCCAGCGCTTACGCGCTGATCCTAAAACAGCCGGCCTGCCGATTATCCTGGTGACAGGCGCCCGGCCCGAGGAAGAGCGGGTGCGCGGCCTTGATGCCGGCGCGGACGAATTTCTGACCAAGCCGGTGAACCGTGAGGAACTACTGGCTCGACTGCGCTCACTGTTGCGTGTGCAGCAATTACATCGGCAGATCGCTGAATGGAATGAAAAACTTGAGGAGCGTGTGCAGCAGCAGATGAACGAGATGCGCCGACTGGAACAGCTAAAGAATTTCCTGCCCGCCAGGGTGGCTGAAATGGCTGTGCAGGAAGGTGGCGAGTCAATGCTTGAACCCAGACGCCAGATGATCACCTCCCTGGTGCTCGACATGCGCGGTT
>JBFKKS010000076.1:0-10432 GCA_041630955.1 Nevskiales bacterium | reverse complement strand
CGCTGGCGGCCCTCATCGGCGTGATGTTCGTGGTGGCCGAAAAAACCTTCGAATGGGGCAGCTTCCGGCTGTTTGGCAAGGTGCCGCGTGCCGATGTATTTGTCGGCCTGCTGGTTGCGGCCGTGACCGTGTATGCCGACCTGGCGATTGCGGTGATTGTCGGCGTGATCGTTTCGGCACTGGTATTTGCCTGGGAGCACGCCAAGCACGTGCAGTTGAAGTCGACCCTGCATCCGGACGGTCGCAAGGTCTATGAGGTGATGGGGACTTTGTTCTTCGCCTCAGTGGCAGAATTCCACGAACAGTTCCAGCCCCAGGATGATCCCGACGAGGTCGAGATCGACTTTCGTGGCGCCAAGCTCATGGATCATTCGGCCATCGAAGCCGTCAATGGCCTGGCTGAGCGTTATCAGCGTGCCGGCAAAAAGCTGAAGCTGCGGCACCTGAGCCCCGACTGCCTGGAACTGCTCGACAAGGCCAGGGCCATGATCGAGGTGAACTACCGGGAAGACCCGCATTACCACGTGGCAGACGACAAGCTGGCCTAGGACGTAGCCCACCCCGATTCGCTCCGGGCGAATCGGTCAAACTCATTATTAATCTCGGAAGTTCTCATCTCTCGCAGATCACGCATAAAAAAAGCCCCACCTTGCGGTAGGGCTTTTTGTATGGCGCGCCTGGAGAGATTCGAACTCCCGACCGCTCGGTTCGTAGCCGAGTACTCTATCCAGCTGAGCTACAGGCGCAAATGAGATTTTGGTGATTATCTCGCCCCGCGGTGGTTGCGGGGGCGCGCATTTTAGCATGATGATTCGACAAAATGGGAAGCCATGACCGGCAAATGCCGATTACTTTCTCTGCAGACGGTTCATATCGGTATGTTCAAACGCCCTGCCGTAGATATCCAGCATGGTGGTCATGCGATATATCAGCCCGCCATTCACCTGCTGCAGGCGCATGGCAAATGATTTGGTGGTCGCGTGCTTGTGCATGAAGGCAGACTCGGCGACAGCCGGGAAATCACCCTCGGTGCTGACCTCGATAACAATGCCGTCATCCTCGCTCTGCTGATAACCACCGGAGGCCACGACGCACACGGCTCGCGGAATCGTCAGCGTATGCAGAATCTCATTGGTTGCCGGGTTCCACATCCAGTAACCGGTCTGGTTATGAAATACGAGATCCGTGGATTTACGGGTCACGATCTGGTGGTAGTGAAGGATAACCAGCCTTTCGGATTCAGCGTTGTCCACATCGCCCGCTTGCGTAAAAACAATGGTCTCGTAGTAGGGGTTACGCTCGGTATCGTTCGGCTCGGGGGCGATATCGACGCCCTTGTCGCCATACCAGGTGCCGACCAGACCGGCCAGTGGGCCATAGTCGACCACGCCTTCATCACTCATCGACTTATCCTTCAGTTACAAAGTGCCGCGTGATTATAACCACAGACCCCGCTCCTTATTGGCCACGAGGATGGCGCTAGCGTGCAGCCTTTCTGTTGGTAGTCATGCCATATTGCTGCATGCGCCGCCACAGGGTACTGCGCGAGATTCCCAGTCGCTGCGCCGCAAGATTACGATTGCCCAGTGCGTCCTGCAGGGCTGCCCGGAGTGCCTCTTGTTCCGATGCCGCGACCTCAGGCACTGCCTGATCAGCCCGGGCTGCGAATCCAAAGAGTTCGGCCGCACTGCGACGCAGTAGCCCAGCACTGACCCTGATTACATGCACTTTGCCTGCCTTGCCTGTAGCCAGCACACGCTCGGCCACTACAAGGCGCTCGGCCAGGTTCTTGAGTTCGCGCAGGTTGCCCGGCCAGGCATAGGCAGCCAGCAGGGCCGCTGCCTCGTCGGTCAGGTCCACCGACCAGCCAGGCTGGAGCCGGGTTATGAACGTGGCCAGCAGCATCGGCAGGTCATCGATTCGCTCGGCAAGCGTTGGCAGGTTAATACGCAGAACATTCAGGCGGTAATACAGATCAGCCCGAAAACGACCACGCCTGACCATTTCATCAAGATCACAATGACTGGCCGCAATAACCCTCAGATCCAGCGGCACCGGCTGGGTGCTGCCCACACGCAACACCTCGCGTTCTTCCAGCACCCGCAATAAGCGGGTCTGCAACGGCAGTGGCATTTCACCAATCTCATCCAGGAACAGGGTGCCCTTGTGGGCCGCCTCGATCAGCCCCGGACGCCCCCCGCGACGAGCGCCCGTGAAGGCCCCCTCCTCGTGGCCAAACAGTTCGGACTCAAGCAGCGACTCGGCAATCGCACCGCAGTTGATTGCGACGAACTTCTGTCGCCTGCGCGGGGAAGCCGAATGGACGGCCTGGGCCACCAGTTCCTTGCCGGTACCGGTTGCACCTCGAATTAACAGCGTTGCCTGTGAAGGGGCATAAGACTGAATGTCCTGCCTGAGTTGTTGCATCGCCGCTGACTCGCCCAGCAACTGCTCCAACCCGTACCTGGCTGCGCCGGTCCTGGGCTTATGACCCGGCACGGTGCCGGCTGCCCGCTGCTCCAGCGCCACCACCAGTTCAAGCGCCGCATTCAGGGCACGCCGAATCGAATCGGGCGAGTACAACAGGATGCCGGCCACGCCCGCATCGTTGGCTAGCTGGGTCACCAGGCCCGTCCCGACGATCGCCCCGACCTGCTGGCGTACCAGCTCGGCCACGCATGCCCGTGCATCCTCTACCGTGTGGAAACGGCGCTGCTCAATATCCAGGCCATAGCTGGCACAGAATTCGGCAAAGGCGGGCAGCTCATCCTGATGCGTGACGACGGCTATGCGTTGCTCAGGCCGATGGACGCGTTGGCGCGCCCGGTTCAGCGCCTGCATCAGGTCAAAACCGCCCGGCTCGACCAGCACCACCGGTTTGTCGATATGCTTCTTGATGTAGCTGCCGTTAGAACCAGCTGCAATAATCACGTCGCAGTGGTGACGCTGGAGCCGTTTCTGCAGTAACGTAACCGCTTGTTCGTAACCGCCCTGCAGGTTGTGCACCAGTGCGCGATCATCGTATTCAGGGGTTACATCATGAAACAGTTCTTCCAGGCCGGTCATGCTGATGGTCCAGATGACGGGTCGGTAAGTGGTTCTGTCAGGCATCACGTTTCATACGTTTCATAAAATGAAACGTATTGTCTCATGAAACGAGAATGAGACATGCGCAATGCTTTTTAAAAAACATAACTTACTGTTTTTATTATAAATAGATCATGCCGCCGGGATGGCATGCAACTTGACTGCTTTTGACCATACACACATACAGGAACGCTCATGTCTCAAACCCATCAATCAGCCGGTGCCCGCCTGCGCGCTGCCGTGGCCGAAGAAAAGCCCTTGCAGGTGGTTGGCGCCATTAATGCCAATCACGCCCTGCTGGCCCAGTCGCAAGGCTTCAAGGCGATCTATCTTTCTGGTGGCGGCGTTGCTGCCGGCTCGCTCGGCCTGCCCGACCTCGGCATTACCGGACTGGATGATGTACTGACCGACGTGCGGCGCATTACCGACGTCTGCGAATTGCCGCTGCTGGTGGACGTGGACACCGGCTTTGGCTCCTCGGCCTTTAACGTGGCGCGCACTACCAAGTCGATGATCAAGTTCGGTGCCGGTGGCATGCACATCGAAGACCAGGTTGGCGCCAAGCGATGCGGGCACCGGCCCAACAAGGAAATCGTCAGCCAGGCAGAAATGGTGGATCGCATTCGCGCCGCAGCCGATGCCCGCACCGACGAGAACTTCGTCATCATGGCGCGCACCGATGCACTCGCCGTGGAGGGTCTGCAATCGGCTATCGATCGTGCCTGCGCCTGTGTTGAGGCAGGCGCCGACATGATTTTTCCGGAAGCCATGACCGAACTGCCCATGTACAAGGAGTTCGCCAAGGCCGTCGGTGTGCCGGTGCTGGCCAACATTACCGAGTTTGGCGCGACCCCTTTATATACGGTGGATGAACTGCGCGATGCCGACGTCAGCCTGGTGCTGTACCCATTGTCAGCCTTTCGTGCCATGAACAAGGCGGCACTGAATGTATACTCCGCTATCCGCAATGATGGAACGCAGCAGAACGTGATCGACACCATGCAGACTCGCATGGAACTCTATGACTCAATCAACTACCACGATTACGAGCAGAAGCTAGACGCACTGTTCGCTGCACAGAAATCCTGAACCCAAACCAGTCAAAGACACGCATTGGAGAAACCCATGACCGAAAAGAAACCCGCCGCCGGACCCAAGCCAAAGAAATCCGTCGCCCTGTCCGGGGTACCTGCCGGCAATACCGCGCTCTGTACCGTTGGTCGCAGCGGCAACGACCTGCACTACCGCGGCTACGACATTCTGGATCTGGCCGATGCCTGCGAATTCGAGGAAGTCGCCCACCTGCTGGTGCATGGCAAGCTGCCAACCGAATCCGAGCTGCGTGCCTACAAGGCCAAGCTCAAGGCCTTGCGTGGCCTGCCGGCCAACGTGAAATCCATTCTGGAAGAGCTGCCGGCCAACTCTCACCCGATGGATGTCATGCGTACCGGTGTCTCTGCACTGGGTTGTGTACTGCCCGAGAAAGACGACCACAACCACGCCGATGCCCGTGACATTGCCGATCGCCTGATGGCCAGCCTGGGTTCCATGCTGCTTTACTGGTACCACTTCTCGCACAACGGCAAGATCATTGACGTGGAAACCGACGATGACTCGATCGGCGGCCACTTCCTGCATTTGCTGCATGGCGAGCCGCCACCCGAGTCCTGGGTCAAGGCCATGCACATCTCGCTGAACCTGTATGCCGAACATGAGTTCAACGCCTCCACCTTTACCACCCGCGTCATCGCCGGCACCGGCTCGGATTTTCATTCCTGCATCGCCGGCGGTATCGGTGCCCTACGTGGTCCGAAGCATGGTGGCGCCAACGAAGTCGCATTCGAAATCCAGAAACGTTACGACAACCCGGACGAGGCCGAAGCCGACATCCGTGAACGCGTGGCTAACAGGAAAGTCATCATCGGTTTCGGACACCCGGTTTACACCATCTCTGATCCACGCAACGAAGTGATCAAGAAGGTGGCCAAGGAACTGTCGAAAGAGCAGGATTCGATGAAGATGTACAACATCGCCGAACGTCTTGAGAGCGTGATGTGGGAGATCAAGAAGATGTTCCCGAACCTGGACTGGTTCAGCGCCGTCAGCTACCACATGATGGGCGTGCCCACGGCCATGTTTACCCCCTTGTTTGTGATGGCCCGCACCGCAGGCTGGAGTGCACATATCATTGAACAGCGTATCGACAACAAAATTATCCGCCCTTCAGCCAATTACACCGGGCCGGAAAACCTGAAATTCGTACCTATTAAACGTCGTAAATAGAAATTAAAGCGGAGAAACCAAAAATCCGCTTCAGCATGCAGACCAGCAAGGGCACATGGAGGTGCCCTGTCGGTCGCAGGCAATGCTTTAAATCAACGCCCGGGCCTTTCACGGCACTGTCTGCCACAACAGCCGCACCCCCGCAGGCTGCTGAAAACGCTGCGCCACAGAATGCAGGTTTGTCATCGATTGCCTTCTTCCCCACTGCCATCCAGACACAAAATACTCTGCCAATAGGGGCAAACAGGCGAGCTTTCCCAAAATAGGGGAAATTTCCTACAGCCACGTGAAATAAACTAAGGTACATAATGTGCAATGGATAACTATATTCAGTTGTAGCAGGAGTCTATGAAGGCTTAATCTCAGGCTTCTCTCAACCGTCTATGCATAACAGGGGACTGCATCTGATGCTTGCGGTCTTGGCCAGAGGAAAAAGGAGTCTTCGGCAGAGAGTGGCGAAATGAAAAATCAAGACAAGAAGCGTTCAGCGCACGTACACAGTTCATCCTCGATTGTTCAGCAAACAATGCCAAGGCTTTTGATCGCCTTGTCGACCGGCTTACTGGTCTGCGCTGTGATGCTGGCAAGCCAGGCCAATGCCTATGATCATGGGGACCTGCCTCAGGACCTGGCTGACCTGAGCCTGGAATCGCTGATGAATATTCAGGTCACGTCGGTCTCCAAGCGTGAAGAGAGCCTCTCTGCCGCCGCCGCCGCCGTTTACGTACTGTCAGGTGAAGATATCCGACGTTCGGGTGCGCGCAGCCTGCCCGAGGCACTGCGACTGATACCCGGCGTGACCGTGGCGAGAATTGATGCGCATTCCTGGTCGGTTACGGCCCGCGGCTTCAGTTCCAGTCTCTCTGACAAAATGGAAGTGATGCTGGACGGTCGCAGCCTCTACACGCCCTTCTTTTCGGGCGTGTACTGGGATGAAAAAAACACCTTCATACAAGACATTGACCGCATCGAGGTGATTCGCGGGCCAGGTGCCACATTATGGGGTGCCAATGCAGTCAACGGTGTGATCAATATCGTGACCAAATCGGCCAAGGGCACCCAGGGCACACTCATCGAAGGTGGTGCCGGTACGGGTGAAGTCGAAGGCTTCGCCGGCGTTCGACACGGTGGCAAGCTGGGTGAAACCGGTCACTACCGTGCCTATGTTCAGACGGTTCGTTATGCCGAGAACGAACGGGAAAGCGGCATCGATGCGCAGGATGGCTGGGATCAGACCATGATCGGCTTCCGCACTGACTGGCAGCGGGATGAAAATAACAGCTACACCGTGCAGGGTGATGCCTATGACGGCAGCATCGATATGTCGAGCGATACCGAAATGGAAGGTCATAACCTGATCGCCCGGTGGCAGCATAAGCTGAGCGAAAACTCTGATTTCACTCTGCAGATCTTCTACGACCACTATCGTCGCGATGTGCCCGCCTCACCCTATATTGAGACGCGCGACACCTATGATATTGATTTCAGCCACCGCTTCATGTGGCGCCCCGGGCATGAAATCGTCTGGGGTGGCGGTTACCGTCGTTCCAGCGATGACATTGAATCCGCCCTGTTCTCACCCGATCGCCGCACCCTGGACACCTACAACCTGTTCATACAGGACCAGATTGACCTGTCGGAGAAACTGAAGCTCACCATCGGTTCCAAGTTCGAGCGCAATGATTTTACCGGCTACGAGGTACAGCCCAGCCTGCGCTTCGGCTACCTGCTGGACGACAAGCGCACCGTCTGGGGCGCTGTTTCCCGTGCGGTCAGAACCCCCAACCGGGTGGATCATGACCTGTTCGTGCCACCCGTCGTGGTTGGCAGCTCGGATTTCGAATCCGAAACCGTCATCGCCTATGAACTGGGCTATCGCACGCAGCTGCGGGACAACCTGTCACTGGATACCACGGTGTACTACAACCAGTACGACAAGCTACGTGGGGTCGACAACTCCGGCGCAACGCCCGTCATCGCCAACGAGGGTGAAGGCGAGGGCTATGGTATCGAGATCGCGGCCCTGTGGGCAGTCAGGGAAAACTGGCGCATCCATGCCGGCTACAACTACCAGAACCTGGACATTAAGGCGAAACCCGGCAGCACCGACACCTCGATTGCCGATAACAACCGTAGTGACCCGCATCACCAGCTTCTGCTACGCTCATCCTGGGATCTGCGCCACGACCTGCACCTGGACAGCACCCTGCGTTACGTGAGCAAACTGCCTGACCAGGATGTCGATGCCTATACCGAGCTGGACATCCGCCTGGCCTGGCAATACAGCCCGCGCACGGAGTTCGCGCTGGTCGGTCGTAACCTGCTGCACGACAGCCACACTGAATTTGCCTCTAATGCAGGCGGTGTACGCGACTCGGTAGAAATACAACGCAGCCTGATGGGGACCGTCACATGGCGATTCGACTAAGCTTGTCCCGGCCGCACGGCTCACGTCGTGCCAGGCTCGCCAGCTTCTGGCGACCCTTGGTGGCGATCGTCCTGCTGTTTTCTTCGCAAACCCTGCTGGCTGAAACCAGCCTGGAATACCGCGTCAAGGCAGCGTTTCTGTACAACTTCACCAAGTTTGTCGAATGGCCCCCGGAAAGCTATGCCAGCCCCGATGCGCCGCTGGAAATATGCGTTTTTGGCAGCGATCCATTTGGCTTAACGCTGGACGATACCGTGCGCGGAAAAAGCGCAAACAGCCATCTCTTGTCGATTCGCCGAATCAACCGACAAAGCGAGATGCCTGGCTGCAAGGTGATCTATTTCGGTGATTCAGAAGATTCACGATTGCGAAGTCACATCAGTGAACTTGAAGGGCTGCCGATCCTGACCGTAAGCGATGCGCCCGATTTTCTGGAACTGGGCGGCATGATTCGCTTCCTGATCATAGACGGCAAGGTTCGCTTCAATGTCAACCACCGGCTGACAAACATGGCCCGTCTGACCGTAAGCTCCAAATTGCTCAGCGTCGCAAACAGGGTAGTTAACGGGTCGGACAGCTAACCGACGTAGTGCCATGCTCAAATTTCGCGACCAACCCATCCGCCGGAAGCTGGTGGTTGCTATTGTCGGTACCAGCGGCCTGGCGGTACTGCTGGCCTCGACCGCGTTCATCAGTTACCAGTGGGTCTCAACCCGCGATGCAACCCTGGGCAATCTCGAAGCTGCCATGTCCATTATTGGCTCAAACAGCACGGCGGCACTGAGTTTTAACGACGCAGTAGCGGCCGAACAAACGCTGTCGGCCCTGAAAGTGAAACCAGCCATACACCTGGCCTGCATCTATACCCAGACGGGTAACCAGACACCCGAGGTGTTCGCCCAATACCACGGGGATGGTGATGAGCACGGCTGCCCGGTCAGGCCACAGCCTGACAGCTTATCCATGATGCAATCCCTGTTAACACGCAGCATGCCCATCAAGATTGATGATGATGTAATCGGCACCCTTTATCTCGAAAGAGATCTGCGCGATTTCTGGCAGGCCATAAACAGCTATCTGGCTGTGGTAGCAATGGCAATAGGCCTCAGCATGCTAATGGCATTTGCCATATCAACATTGCTGCAGCGATTTATTGCAGCGCCCATCCTTTCGCTCTCCGATTTGGCAGAAGAGGTGTCTGCTTCCAAGAATTATTCCTTGCGCCTGGCAGAAGGCAACGCAGACGAAGTTGGCAATCTCATCGGCAACTTCAATAGCATGCTGAGTCAAATTGGTATACGCGACCAGGCGCTTGAACAGGCCAAGGCGGAACTGGAAGAACGCGTTAAAGAAATCAAGAAGACCAATAGCGAGTTGCAAACCACCCTGGAACGACTGCGACTCACCCAGGAACAACTCGTGCAAACCGAGAAAATGGCCTCGTTGGGCGGCCTGGTAGCGGGCATAGCCCATGAAATCAACACACCCGTGGGCGTGGGCGTCACGGCCGCCTCAACCCTGCATGCCAAAACGGCAGCATTGAACGAGGAATATGCCGCCAACAAACTGACCAACAGTGGCCTGCATCGCTACATAGAACTTGCTACGCAGTCTGCCGAGATCATTCTGTCCAATCTCAATCGTGCGGCAGAGCTGATACAGAGTTTCAAGCAGGTGGCCGTGGATCAGTCGAGCAGCGAAAAACGACAGTTCCCTGTCAAGCATTACCTCAATGAGGTACTGCTCAGCCTGCGGCCGAAACTGAAGAAAACAAAATTGAATGTTGTCATCGACTGCGATGACGAGCTTGTCATGCACAGCTATCCGGGCGCACTTGCCCAGATCATGACCAACCTGATCATGAATTCCCTGAACCATGCCTATGAGCAGGATGAAAGCGGCACCCTGACCATAGCGGTAACAGTCAAGGAAGATAAAATTCATTTGGTTTATTCAGATGATGGAAAAGGCATGCCGCCCGATCATGTCAAGCGCGTGTTTGATCCCTTTTTCACCACCAAGCGTGGTGCCGGTGGCAGCGGCCTGGGCATGCACATCGTCTTTAACCTGGTGACCCAGCAATTGGGTGGCACCGTTAGTTTACAAAGTGAAGTAGGCAAGGGAACAAGCGTTGAAATCGTGGTCCCAGGCCGAGTGGAGAGTTAATATGAGTACCCCCGTTACTGAGAGCCAGGCAGATGCTGACGAGCTGAAGCTGGCAGTGGATTCCACTGAGGCTGCAGATCACAGCCCGCTGCCCGAACATGGCAAGGCCTGGAAGGTGCTGGTGGTGGACGACGAGGAAGAAGTCCATGTCGTCACCCGGCTCGTGCTGGACGATTTCCAGTTCAACAACCGCCCTCTTGAAATCATAAGTGTGTACAGTGGCGCCGAGGCCAAAACCATCATGGCGGAGCAAAATGATATTGCCGTAATTTTGCTCGACGTGGTGATGGAAACGGATCAGGCCGGTCTGGATGTCGCCCGCTATATTCGCGAGGATCTCAACAATCACTTTACCCGCATCGTCTTGCGCACCGGCCAGCCAGGACAGGCCCCCGAACACAAGGTCATTACCGACTACGACATCAACGACTACAAGGAAAAGACCGAACTCACGCGCCAGAAGCTGTT
>JBFKKS010000075.1:0-10579 GCA_041630955.1 Nevskiales bacterium | reverse complement strand
GCTATGTCCAACACACCAATACCTGAAGGCGAATATCTTACGACGGCCAGCGGCCTGCGCATCCACTACCTGGATGAGGGCGCCGGGGAGGCAGTTGTTTTTCTGCATGGTTCAGGAAATGGCGCTTCCGGCTACAGTAATTTCAAGGGCAATTACCCGGTCATTGGCGACGCGGGTTATCGCTGTATTGTGCCGGATATGGTGGGATTCGGGCTGAGCGACAAGCCAGATGACGTGGCATATCACCTGGATTACTTCGTTGAGTGCCTGAAGCAGACCCTTGATGCCCTTGGGCTAACTCAGGTCACGCTGGTGGGCAATTCGCTGGGTGGGGCGGTCGCCCTGGGCTTCGCGCTGGCACACCCCAACATGACCCAACGGCTGATACTGATGGCCCCCGGAGGTCTGAATGACCTGGACGATTACCTGGCAATGCCTGGCATGGCCGCCATGTTCGCGCTGTTTCAGTCGACAGAGCCGGTGACTGAGGCGCGCATGAAAGAATTCTTCATCAAGGCCTTTGTGGTGAACCCCGACTGCGTCAGCGACGAACTGGTTCACGAGCGTTTTGAAATGATGAAACTGCAGAACCCGCAGGTGATGAAGACCATGCAGGTGCCCAATATGACTGAGCGCCTGGGGGAAATCACCTGTCCGGCATTGAGCCTGTGGGGTTTGAATGAAAACATGATGCCCGACAGCGGCATAATGCGGCTTGCCAAAGGCTTGCCGAATGGACGCATGGTGCTGGTGCCGCAATGTGGGCATTGGGTGATGATTGAGCATCAGGATCTGTTTAACCGGACTGTAATCGACTTCCTGGACAACGGCTGATGGCACTACCTGAAGAGAAAATCAAGGCACTGGGCGAGGCGCTATACCAGGCCCTGCGGAGTGGAGTAACTATTGACCCGCTCACAGAGCGAGAACCCGCCATCACCATAGAAGATGCCTACCATGTGTCCCTGCAGATGCTGGCCTGTCGCCAGGCCGATGGTGAGACCGTCGTCGGCAAGAAGATCGGTGTCACCAGCAAGCCCGTGCAGGACATGCTGGGGGTACACCAGCCTGATTTCGGGTTTCTGACCAGCCCCATGCATGTCGAAAATGGCAGCGTGGTCAGCATGAAAGAGGCAGGCCTGATCCAGCCGCGTGCCGAGGGCGAGATTGCTTTCAGGCTGAAAAAGGATCTGCATGGCCCGGGAGTCACAGAAGAAGACGTTCTGGATGCAACCGAATATGTATCGGCCTGTTTTGAGATCGTGGATTCGCGAATCCATGACTGGAAAATCAAGATCCAGGACACCGTGGCCGATAACGCTTCATGTGGTGTCTTTGTGATTGGAGAAGAAAAGATTGACCCGCGCAGCCTTGATCTGGCTGCCGTGGAAATGAACGTCGAGAAAAACGGCGAGCATATTGCCACTGGCCTGGGCTCAGCTGTGCAGGGCCACCCGGCCACGGCAGTGGCCTGGCTGGCGAATACCCTGGGTGAGTTCGGAATTCCGTTTCTCGCCGGCGAATTGATTCTGTCTGGCTCACTGGCGCCCCTGCTGCCAATTACACCAGGCGACCGCTTTACCATGACCCTTGAAGGGATCGGTTCTGCGGCCATTGGTTTTGAGGAATAACTGAAATGTCGAAAATCAAATGCGCAATTATCGGTTCCGGGAATATCGGTACTGATTTGTTGTACAAACTGCAGCGCAGCGAGGTGCTGGAACCGGCCTGGATGGTGGGTATCGAAGCTGACAGCGAAGGTTTGGCGCGTGCCCGTGACGCCGGCCTGAAGACGACCCATGAGGGCGTGGATGGCTTGTTGCCGCATGTAAAGGAAGACGATGTACGTATCGCCTTCGATGCGACCAGTGCCTATGTACACAAGGAAAACTCCGACAAGCTCACCGCGCTGGGCGTGTTGATGATTGATCTGACCCCCGCCGCCATTGGCCCTTACTGCGTGCCGCCCGTGAACCTTAAGGATCATGCCGGTGGCCATGAACGCAATGTAAACATGGTGACCTGTGGTGGGCAGGCGACGATCCCGATGGTGGCTGCGGTCTCCCGGGTTCAATCGGTCAGCTATGGTGAAATCGTGGCTACCGTGGCTTCCAAATCGGTCGGCCCGGGCACGCGCAAGAACATTGATGAATTTACCCGCACCACGGCCGGTGCCGTTGAAAAGGTAGGCGGCGCGAAACAGGGCAAGGCGATTATTGTCATTAACCCGGCAGAGCCACCACTGATCATGCGTGACACCATTCATTGTCTGACAGAGGATGAGCCTGACCAGGCCGCGATTGAAAAATCCGTGCACGACATGATTGCTGAAGTTCAGAAATACGTGCCCGGCTACCGGCTGGTTAACGGGCCGGTATTTGATGGCAAGCGCGTGACAACCTATGTCGAGGTCGAAGGGTTGGGTGACTTCCTGCCTAAATATGCGGGCAACCTGGACATCATGACCGCGGCTGCGGCACGCACCGCCGAGATGTTTGCCGAAGACATGCTGGCCGGTCGCCTTACATTCAGCGATGCGGCAGCCTGAGGATACAAAGATGAGCAAATTAGCCGGACGCAAAGTAACCGTTCACGACATGTCGTTAAGAGATGGCATGCATCCCAAACGCCACCAGATCACCATCGAGCAGATGCAGAACATCTCGCAGGGACTGGATGAGGCGGGTGTGCCACTGATCGAGGTCACCCATGGTGACGGTCTGGGCGGGGCCTCGGTCAATTATGGATTCCCGGCGGCGACGGATGAAGAATATCTGCGCGCTGTCATACCGCATCTGAAACAGGCCAAGGTTTCTGCCTTGCTGTTGCCGGGTATCGGCACTGTCGATCACCTGCGGATGGCGGCTGATTGTGGCGTAACGACAATCCGAGTGGCCACGCATTGCACCGAAGCCGACGTCTCGGAACAGCACATCAACCTCGGTGCCAAGATGGGCCTGGATACCGTTGGCTTCCTGATGATGGCCCATATGATCTCCCCTGAGGAGCTCGTTGAGCAGGCGCTACTGATGGAAAGCTATGGCGCCAACTGCCTGTACGTGACCGATTCAGCCGGCTACATGCTGCCCGAGCATGTCACCGAGCGAATCGGTTTGCTGCGCGAAAAGGCCCAACCTGATACTGAAATTGGTTTTCACGGTCACCATAACCTGGCCATGGGTGTCGCGAACTCGATTGCCGCGGTTGAAGCCGGGGCCAACCGCATCGACTGTGCCTGCGGCGGCATGGGCGCGGGTGCAGGTAATACCCCGATGGAAGTCTTCGTGGCTGTCTGCGATCGTATGGGTATCGAGACGGGCGTGGATGTGTTCAAGATCTCCGACGTGGCCGAGGACCGGGTGACACCAATCCTGGATTTCCCGGTACGCATTGATCGCAACGCCCTGACACTCGGTTATGCGGGTGTTTATTCTTCGTTCCTGCTGTTCGCCAAGCGGGCAGAGGAGAAGTACGGTATCTCGGCACGTGAAATCCTGATCGAATTGGGCCGCCGCAAGATGGTGGGCGGACAGGAAGACATGATTGAGGATTGTGCCCTGACCATGGTCAAGGAACGTGAGGCCGCAAACGCCTGAAACGAAGCCATGCAGGCCTAGACCTGCCAACCAGGTAGACACAAACAAGCCCCGTAAAGGGGCTTGTTTGTTTGTGTCGCAAGCACATAGAAATGGGGGTATAGCATGGGTACTCGCCAATTCAATCAATCCATATTACAATAACCGGAAAGAAACCTTTCCTAATATTGGCTTTTATTTGAACTAACCTTCTTGGCCCGGCTTCTAATCACGATGCCGCGCCCGCGTAGTCTGAATTTAATGGAGTATCAGCATGCCCACCTATAAAGCCCCACTGCGCGATATGCGCTTTCTGATGAATGAAGTCTTCGACTATCCAGGCCATTACAGCAAGCTTTCCAACGGCGGGGATGCCGACCCGGAGACGGTGAATGCCATTCTTGAAGAATGTGCACGGTACTGCGAAGAAGAACTGGCACCCCTGAACCTGTCCGGTGATCAGGAAGGCTGTCATTTTGAAGACGGCAAGGTCACCACGCCCAAGGGTTTCAAGGAGGCCTATAAGCATTTCGTGGAAGGTGGCTGGCAGGGTCTTTCGCATCCTGAAGAGTACGGTGGGCAGGGTTTGCCGATGTCGCTGGGCCTGATGAAGACCGAGATGATGGGCACAGCCAACTGGTCCTTCAATATGTACCCCGGCCTGTCGATGGGCGCCATGAACACCATCATGCAACATGGCAGTGACGAGATTAAGAAAACCTACATGACGCCGCTCACTGAAGGGCGCTGGGGCGGCACCATGTGCCTTACCGAGCCGCAGTGTGGTACTGACCTGGGTCAGGTCAAGACCAAGGCTGAGCCCCAGAAGGATGGCTCTTACAAGATTACCGGCACCAAGATTTTCATTTCGGCCGGGGAGCACGACCTGACCGAAAATATCGTGCACGTTGTGCTGGCCCGCTTGCCGGGTGCCCCTGAAGGCACCCGCGGTATTTCACTGTTTGTCGTTCCCAAGTACCTGCCCGACGCAGATGGCGGGGTAGGCGAATTCAACAACGTGGTCTGTAGCTCGATCGAGCACAAGATGGGCATCAAGGCCTCGGCTACCGCCGTACTGAACTTCGATGCATCGACGGGCTACATGATTGCTGAGGAAAACAAGGGCCTGGAGGCGATGTTTACCTTCATGAACACCGCCCGCATCGGTACTGCCATTCAGGGCATCTGCCATGCCGAGCTTTCCTACCAGGGTGCTTTGGCCTATGCCAAGGAGCGGCGCTCCATGCGTGCGCTGTCTGGCAAGAAAGAACCAGAAAAGGTGGCAGACGCACTGATCCACCATGCCGATGTACGCCGCATGCTGATGACCCAGAAGGCGGTCGCAGAGGGCGGTCGCGCCATGATCTACTTCGCCGCACAGTACGCCGACCATATGGTGAACGGCATCATTGAGGGAGATCAGGCGAAGTACGACGAATGGGACGACAAGCTGGGTTTCTACACGCCCATCCTGAAGGGTTTCCTGACTGAAATGGGTCTCGAAGCGGCCAACCAGGGCATCCAGGTATTTGGTGGTCATGGCTACATCGGTGAGCACGGCATGGAGCAGATTGCTCGCGATGCCCGTATCGCCACGTTGTATGAGGGCACAACCGGTATCCAGGCGCTGGACCTGCTGGGCCGAAAAGTGCTGGTGATGACCCGCGGCAAGGCCGTTCGGGAATTCACCAGTACCATGGCGAAGTTTGCACTCAGTCGTCTTACTCACCAGAAGATGCGTGGTTACGCAGCGACACTGGGCAGCTACGCGGCCGAGTGGAACGTGCTGACCACCCGTATCATGCTCAAGGCGCGCAAGGATCGTGATGTGGTCTCCAGTGCCAGCCATCACTTCCTGATGTACTCGGGTTATGTCTGCATGGCTTATTTCTGGGCGCTGCAGGCTGAAGTGGCCTACGAGAAACTCGCCAAGGGCGATGGGGCAGAAACCCCTGAGTTCTACAAGGCCAAGATTGCCATGTGTCGCTTCTACTTCGACCATCTGTTGCCGCGGGCCAAGAGCCATGCCATATCAATGGTCAAGCCCAGTGGAACGCTGACCCGCCTGCCGGTAGATAGCTTCGTTTTCGAATAAACCAGGCAGCAGGTAATAAACAGGGGCATGGCCGCAGGGTCATGCCCTTTTTTATTTAATGGCTTTTTGCAAATTGTTGGCAAAGGTATGAATTTGTTCGGAAAACTCACTAGTCACGTAAGGTTTGGCGAATGACTTGAGTAAGCGGGGTACGGGCACATCAAGGCTGCCATCGGTTGCCAGGATGACCTGCGTACCGTCGGCATGGTCATCGATCTGAAAGCTGCCACGAATGATACTGTTACCCTCATCCGGTATCGGCTCCCAGATGATCGATCCGGCGCTTGCGTCAAAATGGTATTGCACTGCATACACAATCTGGTGAGTAAAACCCTTACCGCCCAGTTCTTTCAGTTCCCAGCGCCAGCGACCGTCCCCCAGGTCGACCAGTCTATCCAGCTTTGGGTAATGGCCCACTGTCATGGGGGTATCGATCAGAAATTCCCAAGTCGTTGCCCGGTTGGCCGCTACGACAAATGTGTGTTCAATGCTTACTTCCAGTTTTGCCATTGGCTATATCCCTTGTTCGGTTTGCCGTTATAGAAATTGAGATAAAACGATTACTTGCGAGAGGCCTGGAGTTCCAGCCTGACCGGAATTTGCAGGGAAACCCACTCGCCATCCGGGTCTGACTCCAGTCCCAGGTCCACATGGCGCCGGTCAATCGTGACCTGGCCGATTATGGACAGCTTCTCATCATTGGTTTGCAGCTTGAAGCCGCTCAGTACGACATCGTTTCCCTTGATGTCGAGAATACCGTCAACCAGGTAGGTGTTGCTGTCGACTCGACGTATGGAGGTGCTGCGAACCTTCGCCAGCGGGTGGTTCGCCACGTCAAACCATTCACTCTGTGGCAGCGTCTCTTCATGCAGATCAATACCGGTCGCGGCGGAACCGGTTTCAATTGTGGCCGTGATAAACGATTTCTCTGGGTTGTCAGGGTTAAAGCGTATATCGGCACGCCAACGTTTGAACTCTCCTGCAAAAGGCGCTCCGGCATTTTCACCTGTAAAGAGGATGCGGCTTTTCTGCGGGTTAATAACCCAGTGGCTCTGCGGAGAGCTGCTGATGCCTGTGCCATCCTGCTCGGCGTTGCTTGACGATTTGCCGGTCTGCAGCAGTGCGACCAGCAGTGCAATCATCGCCACGATAATCAGCGTGAAGCCTGTTTGCAGGGTGATGCGTCTTGCGAGAAAGCCTGCTGGCTTCACGACTTCCGTTTTTTCGAGTGCGGGGATCATGTGAGCCAGTACTTCATCCCGATTCACGAACTGGTGTTTCAGGGCCGCTGCAACGTGAAGCCCCAGCAGCACTGCCATTGCCTGCGCAAGAATTCCGTGTGCGCCGGCCAGGGGTCCAGCCAGCGTTTCCCTGGTGGCCGGTGCCGCTTCATGCAGGCTGAAAAGGTGAGGGACCTCAAATAGCCCGAACCACAATGTCGGCACGTTAAGGGGAGTGCCGCCTCGCCACTGCACGGACACGTATAGCCAGCCTGCCAATGGTATGCCGATCATGAGGGCATAGAAGGCCCAGTGCGTTGTCAGGGCGATGCGACGTTCCCACTGCGGCATGTCGGCTGGCATGGCGGGGGCAGGATGGCTCCAGCGCCACAGCAGCCTGAGCAGGCTCAGGGCCAGGATCGTCAGGCCCAGGGATTTGTGTATCTGGAATACATCGATTGCACGGGCTCGACTGTCCGGCACCGCTATCGCGTCCTCCATCCACCAGCCAAGAATTAAATTGGCAATAATCGCGGCAGCTATCGCCCAGTGCAGGATGATGGCAACGGCGGTATAGCGCCCCTGGTTGACCGGCATCAGTTAGGCGGTTCGACCACCTGCCGAAATTCACCCTCGAAGCGGATGGTAACCTGGTCGCCTATCAGTAATGGTTGGAGTAAGTGATTCATGCCGAAGTCGGATCGTTTGAAATGCCCAACCGCGGAGAAGCCGATAGCACCGATACCCGCAAACGGATGCTTGGCCGCAGAGCCTGTGACACGTGCATCCAGCACGACAGGGTGGGTTTGCCCCAGCAGGCTCAGGTCACCGTGGATCTTCGCAGTCGTCTTGCCAGTGGGGTCGACCTTTGTAGAAACAAACTTGATTTGAGGGTGCTGCCTGGCATTGAAGAATTTCGGGCTCAAAGCGAGATCCTCGTTCCAGCTCTTAAACGGCGAATCCTTGTGTGTGGCCTTGTAGTCACCGGAATAATCGGTGGTGATTGAGGTAGGGTCGATGCTGACCTCTACCGATGATGATGCCAGGTTGGCCGGGTCAAGCCCGATGGCAATATCGAAGTCGGTAAACCAGGCCACGTAGTTCGACAAGCCGAGGTGATTAACCGTGAAGCTCAGGCTGGCGTGATTGGGGTCAACCCGGTATTGACCTGCGGGTGCCTCAATGGTTTTGGCTGCTTTTTGCAGTGGTTTCTGCCCCGATTCGGGGGCGTCGCTCCCTGAGCAGGACAAGAGCGTACTGGCCATCAAGAGGGTTGCCAGCAGCAGCGGGGCTTTAAACGTATGTTTCATGATTCATCCTAAACTGGCTATTTCCAGTATGCCAAAAGTACCGGCGAAGGTTGCTGTATATCCGGCAGCATTTCAACACCAACACCTCACAAGTAACCGCTTTGTGTACGGATTAGGCAATGTTGCACTGCGATTCGGCCTTAAGTGCCTATCGTCGATGGAAATTTTCATATTCATCTTGTAAGCCTGAACTGACACCCCAGCACTACTTCCACCGATACTGAATTTTGGGTGCAAGACTATCATTTGCACATGGGTGGCTTGTCGTGTCACACGTATTAACAGCAGTGCCACAGTCACTGCTAATAAGAACAAGTGTCCGGAGGCAGCGATGGATACCGCTTACTAGCCATGGATAGATCAAAAGCCCACCTGGGCTTCACACTAATCGAATTGCTTATTGCCACGAGCATAATAGCCTCGCTGGCCGCTATCGCGATTCCGGTTTATTCCAACTATCAAACACGTATCAAGTTCAGTGAGCCCCTGGCAATCGCCTCGGGTGCCAAGGATGCTGTCAGTATCTATGCCACCCTGAATGGGCGTTTCCCCAGCAGTAACAGCCAGGCGGCACTACCGGCACCCGAGAGCTATGCCAGCGAGTACGTTGAAGAACTGAGCATAAGCCCAGAGGGCTGTATTGTCGTCACGATGGGTGGCGGTGTCTTCGATGGACATGTGCTGATTCTGAAGCCCACCCTGCATCGAGGCAGCGTGATGTGGGCTTGTAGTTCGACCCTCGAAGAAAAGTTTAAGACGAGGGCTTGCCGGGGTGACATCGCCATCAATTGCCGATTCGAAGACGACGACGACGATGATGATGATGGCGATGATGATGATGACTACGGCGATGACGACGATGACTACGGCGATGACGACGATGACGGGAATGGCAAGGGTAAAGGCAAAGGCAAAGGCAAAGGCAAAGGGAAGGGTTAAGATTATGGCTCTTGAATTTGTCTGGTCGCCTTGTCGTAATGTGCAACGGTTTTCCGTACTCTTCCTGATGGCCACAGGGTCTTTCGGCACCCGCCGTGAAGACGCAGGAGGATAGGCGGATGTCAGCTAACAACCCACTTCGGTCGCGCTTGCTGCTGGAAGACTACATGTCGATGTTGCGTGGGCTGGTCAAGCTAGCCTGGGCAGCGCTGGCCCTGGCGCTGATTGCCCAACTCACCATACGCGCCTCGAGCAGCTACCCCTGGCCGGATTGGGGTGATTTTTCCTTTGTTTACAACGCGGTAATGGTCGAGTTTGGACTCAACACGCTGGCCCTCACCGGTTTATTGTTTTATCCGGACTGGTACGAGCGCATTCCACGTGAATCAGCACAACGCGTGCGCTGGCTATTGATCGCAGTCATCCTGTGGCTGAGCATTCACCTGTTTGCTGTCTTTCACGCAACCGGTGGATTAGGCGGGCCGTTCCTGCTCTTGCTGCCAGGCCTGGTGATCGTCACGCTGGCAGCTTTCCCCGGTAAGGTCGGATGGTACCTGGTGGCCTATCTGCTGGTCGGTCATTTACTTGTACTGGTCTTTGAAAAGACCGGTTTCATCACCCAGCAAGGCATGCTCAGTGAACATTTCAAGCTGGCAGATCCCATATCTCCCTGGGCCGCTTCTGCTTTGCTATGCGTTGTGGCCATCACAGTTGTGATGGCGCTTGCGTTGAGGAAATGGATGCTCAATCCACTGCAAAGAATAGATCCGGGGTCGGGACTGTTTCGTCGTTCGTTCCTGGAACATCGCGTTGACCTGGAACTCGAAAGAATCAACCGGCAGGGCGGTAGTGCGGCCCTGTTATTAATCAGCCTGGACAGCGAACGGTCGAGCGATACCATTGATGATTTGGCCGAAGATTTTATTCGGCAATTGCGTCTCGGGTCGGACACGCCAGCACTTTATGAGCCGGGTGTCATGGCTGTCTTGCTGCCAACGGCAGGGCCGGATGTCATCAAGGGCACGATCACCAGAATTATGGATGGTCTCGAGAGGGCCAGTGGTGCACGGTCGAAACTGCGAGTCGCAGCAGCGGTAGCCACGTCTGGCCAGGTCGCCTCTGGCAAGCTGCGCACAATGGCTGAAGATGCATTAAGCCAGGCTCAAATAGGCGGTGAACCCGTCATTGCGACTGCCTGAGTTGTTTCGCCACATTCCAGCGAACGAATCAGCTGGTTTCGGTGCTGAAGTCAGTGCATTCGAGGTGGTTTGAGCGCTTCGTTATCCTTGAAAGATAACCTCTTTACTTGCGTATACAGCCCAGTGCCCCGGAAGGGCATTGTGAAACCTGTGCCTCTACATCCTCAGCAGTTGCTGCAGACGGGTTGATCCAGGGTTTCTGCTTCACGTCGAATACGGCTGGCAGACCCCGTACGCATTT
>JBFKKS010000074.1:0-10705 GCA_041630955.1 Nevskiales bacterium | reverse complement strand
GGATCAGGCGCGAGCGGTGACCCCGCTGTTTCAGATTGATGCCTATGTGCTGACCTGTTGGTGCTTGATGCTGCTGATTGGACTGGCGGTTACAGCCATGGCCTGGCAGTACTGGCAGGCTCGTCCATTACCCATGGAGGAGTTCTATATCCTTTTATTGATTGCGACGCTCGGTGCTTGTGTATTGGTGGCTGCCCGACACTTTGCCGCCCTATTTGTTGGGCTGGAATTGATGACCGTGTCACTAATTGCAATGATTGGCTATCCAGTTTGCGACGACCGTGAAGCAGGGCATAACCCGCTGGAATCGGCTTTGAAGTACCTGGTGTTATCTGCGGTGTCGTCTGCGATCTTGCTGTTCGGTATTGCATTGCTGTACGCCGAGACGGGTAGCCTCGACTTTTCATCACTACTGCATTCCAAGCAGGCCCTGGCTGAACAACAAGGCCTATACCTGTTGCTCGGTCTGGGATTAATTATTTCCGGACTGGGTTTTAAACTCTCGCTGGTGCCTTTCCACCTGTGGACACCAGACGTTTACCAGGGTGCTCCAGCGCCGGTCACAGCTTTCGTCGCCACCCTGTCCAAGGGGGCGGTGTTGGCCTTGTTATTGAGATATATCCTGCTGTCGGACATGCACAGCCAGCCATTGCTGCTATTAGTTGTGAGCACGCTAGCGGTCGCGTCAATGCTGGTGGGCAACCTGCTCGCCTTGATGCAGGACAACCCCAAGCGCTTGCTGGCTTATTCGTCTATTGGGCATATGGGATATGCCATGCTCGCACTGCTGCTGGCCGGTGCATATGCGGCAGAAGCGCTGGTTTTCTACCTTTTAGCCTATCTGTTGATGACGCTGGCCGCGTTTGCCGTTCTCGCCCAGGTACGTGTTGCAGATGGCGAACCAGAGCGCCTGGATGATCTACGCGGTTTGATATGGCAGCAACCACTCGCTGGTCTGACCCTGGGCTTGATGATGCTGTCACTTGCGGGAATACCATTAACGATTGGCTTTGTAGGAAAGTTCTATCTGGTGGGGGCGGCAGTGCAGGGAGAATTGTGGGTTCCGCTGTTGGCTCTGCTAATCGGCAGCGTGCTGGGGCTGTTCTATTATTTGCGCATAGTGGTGTTAATCGTGTCTGCTCCGGACCATGAAGTGCGCACAGTGCCGATTACGCTGGCTGGCCGCAGCTTGTTGTTTATCTGCTCGCTTGCTGCGCTGGGGCTGGGGATTTTCCCCGCTATAGTTATTTCTCTACTGCGCGCCATGTCCCTTGCGGTGAGCTAATAATGAACTAAGGGGGCGCTTGGGTGGCATTGTATTCGGGATTCCGATTATCATTGCCGTTCGCTAGGGTTGCACGAATCACGGGCCATGACGTCACAAGAAGGGGAGGCGCGCACACTTATGCGCTTCAAAATCAAAAAGGGATTGAATCTGCCGATGAACGGCGGGGCCAGGCAGGAAGTTGTTGCTGGTCCGTCTGTTTCAACGGTAGCCATATTGGGGCATGACTATGTGGGCATGAAACCCACCATGATGGTCGCTGAAGGTGACCGCGTGAAACTGGGGCAGCCCCTGTTCGAGGACAAACGCAATCCGGGTGTCCTGTTTACCTCGCCTGGCGCAGGTGTAGTCAAAACAATCATCCGCGGACACAAGCGTGTGCTTCAATCGGTTGTGATCGAACTCGACGGCGATGAAGAAGAACAGTTTGAGTCTTTCGATACAGCCCGCCTGAGCAGTCTGGACCGTGCTGTCATACAGAAAAATCTGATTACCTCAGGGTTATGGACTGCATTACGTACGCGCCCTTACAGCAAGGTGCCTGCACCGGCCTCGTCTCCAAGGTCTATTTTCGTCACTGCTATGGATACGAACCCCCTGGCAGTCAACCCGGAAGTCGTGATTGCTGAGGCCCGACAGGATTTTGTCCATGGGTTGAATGTGCTGAGTGGGCTGACAGACGGAAAACTCTATGTCTGTAAGGCGCCAGACGCCACCATACCAGTGAGCGGTGTTGGCAAGGCAGTGGTTGCGGAGTTTGAAGGTCCTCATCCTGCGGGCCTGGTAGGTACCCATATTCACCTGCTGGAGCCGGTCAGCGCGAATAGCCGTGTGTGGCATATCGGCTATCAGGACGTGATCGCGATAGGTCGTTTGTTTACGACGGGCAAATTGAATGTAGAGCGCATCATTTCCCTGGCTGGTCCAATCGTGCGTGAGCCGCGACTGCTGCGTACCCGGCTGGGGGCCAGCGTTGCAGAGATAATCAGGGGTGAACTGGAAAACGTGGATGCACGAGCCATTTCCGGTTCGGTATTCAATGGTCGCCGTGCAGCTGGGTGGGCCAGTTACCTGGGGCGATATCACCAACAGGTTACGGTCTTGCCTGAAAGTACCACGCGTGAGTTTATGGGTTGGGTCAGTCCAGGGCGTGACAAGTTCTCGAAGGTGAATGTTTTTCTGTCGAGCCTGAATCGTCGTAAACAGACTTTTGATTTCAACACCTCGCAGAACGGCAGCCCGCGTGCGATGGTGCCGATTGGTAATTACGAGGAAGTAATGCCGCTCGATATCCTGCCAACCCAGTTGCTGCGTGCTTTGCTGGTGCGTGACACCGACAATGCGCAGGCACTCGGTTGTCTGGAACTGGACGAGGAGGACCTCGCATTGTGTTCCTTCGTCTGCGTGGGAAAGTATGACTTCGGTCCGATCTTACGGGCCAATCTTGAACAAATCGAAGTAGAGGGATAGACGAGCATGAAAGGTCTGCGCGCCGGGCTTGACCGCCTGCATCCCCTGTTTGCCAAGGGTGGCAAGCTTGAGAAGTACTACGCCATCTATGAGATGGTCGATACCTTCTTTTACAGCCCACCCGATGTCACCCGCACCGCCCCACATGTGCGGGATGGAATCGACCTGAAACGGGTCATGATCTATGTTTGGCTGGCCGCCATGCCCTGTCTGGTCATGGCCTGCTGGAATACGGGCTATCAGGCAAACATGGCGATGGCAGCGATGGGGCTGACCTCTACCGAGGGTTGGCATGGCGTGGTGATGGACCTGTTCCGGGTTGGCTATGATCCCACCAGTGTCTGGGCCTGCTTCTGGCACGGATTCTGGTATTACTTCCCGGTCTACATGGTTACTTTCATTGTGGGAGGCATCTGGGAGGTTCTTTTTGCGGCCATACGAAACCATGAGGTCAATGAAGGGTTCTTCGTCACTTCCATTCTCTTCAGTCTTACCTTGCCACCGACGATACCGCTCTGGCAGGTTGCACTGGGTATTTCATTCGGCGTGGTGATTGGCAAGGAAGTATTTGGCGGTACGGGCAAGAATTTCCTTAATCCGGCGCTCACTGGTCGCGCGTTCCTGTTTT
Source organism: Nevskiales bacterium (assembly GCA_041630955.1). Lineage (GTDB taxonomy): Bacteria > Pseudomonadota > Gammaproteobacteria > Nevskiales > CAJXLF01 > JBFKKS01. The sequence continues at coordinate 7,322 of JBFKKS010000074.1, read as the reverse complement.
TTGCCTACCCGGCTCAGATGTCAGGAGATACCGTCTGGGTTGCAGCCGACGGTTTTTCAGGTGCAACGCCGCTAGGCCTGGCTGCTGCGGGTGGTCTGGCCGCTGTTCAGGAGGCCGGTGTCAGCTGGAGCCAGAGTTTCCTCGGCACCATTGGCGGGTCCATGGGCGAGACATCAACCATCGCCTGCCTGATTGGTGCCGCCTTCCTGCTCTATACGCGTGTAGCTTCCTGGCGCATCATGGCCGGGGTGCTGGCAGGTGCAGTGGTTACAACCCTGTTCCTGAACCTGATTGGAAGCGATACCAACCCGATGTTTGCCATGCCTTGGTATTGGCATGTGGTACTTGGCGGGTTCGCATTCGGTACCATCTACATGGCCACCGACCCCGTGAGTGCATCGATGACCAATGCCGGACGCTGGATTTTCGGCGCGCTTATCGGCTTCATGACAATCATGATTCGCGTGATTAATCCGGCCTTCCCCGAAGGCATGATGCTGGCCATTCTGTTCGCGAATATCTTTGCGCCACTCATTGACTACTTCGTGATGCAGGCCAATATGCGTCGCCGCCGCAAACGACTGGCGATGTATGAACCAGCAGCAGAGGCGGGAGAATAGCTATGCGCAAGGACAGTACCCTGGGTACATTGCTGGTCGCTCTGGCTGTATGCCTTGTTTGTTCGATCTTCGTCTCCACAGCAGCGGTTTATCTGAAACCTTTGCAACAAACTAACAAGGCGCTGGATAAAAAGAAGAACATCCTTGCGGTTGTTGATTTGTTGCAGGAAGGTCGTTCGGTTGAGGAGTTGTTTGGGCAGGTAGAGCCCAAAGTGGTCAACCTGGCCACAGGCAAATTTGTAGCAGATATCGATCCGGCCAGTTTTGATGCCCGCAAGGCGGCAAAAGACCCTGCACGGAACGTGAGGATTCCTGCTGATCAGGACACTGCCAATATTCGTACCCGCGCGCAGAATGCGACTGTCTATTTCGTGAAGGAAGGCGAGCGGGCAGGCTTGATGATCATTCCAATCCATGGCTATGGCCTATGGTCCACGTTATACGGGTTCATAGCTCTGGAAGGCGATGGTGAGACAGTTTACGGGCTCAGCTTCTACGAGCATGCAGAAACCCCGGGCCTGGGCGGAGAGGTCGATAATCCCAAGTGGAAATCGCTTTGGCGTGGCAAGAAACTGTTTGACGGGCAGGGCAATATGCAACTCCAGGTCGTCAAGGGCGCGGTGGATGCAAATACACCCGGCGCAGAGCACAAGATCGACGGTCTTGCTGGGGCCACACTGACCAGTCAGGGCGTAAGTAATCTGTTGAACTACTGGTTGAGTGATCAGGGTTTTGGGCCGTTCCTTGAGAGGGTGCGTGCCGGCAAACTGGAAGGAATGAGCAATGGCTGAGACACCTAAACAGGTTCTATTTGACCCACTCATAAACAACAACCCGATCTCGCTGCAGATCCTGGGGGTTTGTTCGGCGTTGGCGGTTACCAGTAACCTGGTGACAGCACTGATCATGTGCCTGGCGCTGACCTCGGTGACGGCTTTCTCGAACTTGTCGATCAGTATGATCCGCAACCAGATACCTTCCAGCGTCCGCATTATCGTGCAGATGACGATTATTGCTTCGCTGGTTATCGTGGTGGACCAGATTCTTAAAGCCTATGCGTTTACCATCAGCAAGCAGCTGTCGGTATTCGTCGGTTTGATTATTACAAACTGCATCGTGATGGGGCGTGCTGAAGCCTATGCGATGAAGAATCCCCCAATGATGAGTTTCCTTGACGGGATCGGCAACGGCCTGGGCTACAGCCTGATACTGGTGGTGGTTGGCACCATTCGTGAATTGTTCGGTGCGGGCAAATTGCTTGGTATTGAGATTTTGCCTCTGGTTAATGACGGTGGCTGGTATCAGCCGAACGGATTACTGTTGCTGCCGCCAAGTGCATTCTTCATTATCGGTCTGTTCATCTGGGCCGTGCGTAGCTGGAAACCAGAGCAGGTAGAGGATCCGGATTATCAGATTCATCAGGTTCATCGCACGGAGGTTGTGTGATGGAACATCATATATCGCTGCTCATTAAGGCCGTATTCGTTGAGAATATGGCCCTGGCCTTCTTCCTGGGCATGTGCACATTCTTGGCGGTATCCAAGCAAATATCGACAGCGATTGGCCTTGGCGTAGCCGTGATTGTGGTACAGGTCATTACGGTTCCTGTAAATAACCTGATTTATACCTACGTTCTGAAAGAGGGCGCGCTGTCATGGGCGGGTTTGCCGGAAGTGGACCTGAGCTTTCTGGGACTGATCAGCTACATTGGCATTATTGCGGCCATGGTCCAGATCCTGGAAATGTTTTTGGACAAATATGTGCCGGCACTCTACAACGCATTGGGCATTTTCCTGCCCCTGATCACGGTGAATTGCGCCATCCTGGGTGGCACCCTGTTCATGGTAGAGCGCGATTACAACTTTGCTGAGTCAGTCACTTACGGGGTGGGTTCCGGGCTTGGCTGGGCACTGGCCATTACTGCCTTGGCAGGCGTGAGGGAAAAACTTAAGTACAGTGATGTACCGGACGGCTTACAGGGGCTGGGCATTACGTTTATTACGGTGGGCCTGATGTCGCTGGGCTTTATGGCCTTCTCCGGCATTCAGTTATAGGGGCGCGGACATGTTTGAAATTACTCTCGGCGTCTCTGTATTCATTGCCATTGTTCTCGCACTGGTGCTTTTGATTCTGGCCACCCGTAGCTGGCTGGTCGCCAGTGGTGATGTAAAGATCGAGATCAACGGGGAGAAAACCATCACCGTAAAGCCGGGCGGCAAGTTGCTGGGCACCCTGGCAGACGCTGGTCTCTTCGTGCCTTCCGCCTGTGGCGGTGGTGGCACCTGTGCACAGTGCAAGGTACAAATCTTCGAGGGTGGAGGGTCCATCCTTCCGACAGAAACCTCGCACATCACCAAGCGTGAAGCGCGCGAGGGAGATCGCCTTTCCTGTCAGGTTGCTGTCAAGCAGGATATGAAGATTGCTGTCCCGGAAGAGGTTTTCGGCGTCAAGAAATGGGAATGCACGGTACGTTCCAATCACAACGTGGCAACTTTCATCAAGGAGTTGGTGCTGGAATTGCCAGAAGGTGAGAGCGTGGATTTCCGCGCGGGTGGATACATACAGATTGAATGCCCACCGTATAAGTGCAGCTACAGCGAGTTCGATGTAGAAGAGGAATACCGTCCTGACTGGGACAAGTTCAAGCTCTGGGACTACACGGCGGACATCAAGGAAGATGTCATGCGCGCTTACTCTATGGCTAACTATCCAGATGAGCGCGGCATCATCATGCTCAATGTGCGAATTGCTTCACCCCCTCCGGGCTCTACCGGGATTCCACCGGGTGCCATGTCCTCGTATATCTTCAATCTCAAACCGGGCGACAAGGTCACAATTTCAGGCCCGTTTGGAGAATTCTTTGCCAAGAAGACCGAGAACGAAATGGTGTTTGTGGGTGGCGGTGCCGGCATGGCGCCCATGCGTTCACACATCTTTGATCAATTGCGTCGCCTGAAGTCCAAGCGGAAAATGAGCTTCTGGTACGGCGCTCGTTCGAAACGTGAGATGTTCTATGTCGAGGATTTCGACATGCTCGCCAGCGAGAACGATAACTTCGAATGGCATGTAGCCCTGTCTGATCCACAGCCGGAAGATAACTGGGAAGGCTACACGGGGTTTATTCATGAAGTCCTCCTGGAGAACTACCTGAAAGATCACCCAGCACCGGAGGATTGCGAGTTCTACATGTGCGGGCCACCGATGATGAATGCGGCTGTGATCAGCATGCTTGAAGACCTTGGCGTTGAGCGTGAGAACATCATGCTTGATGACTTTGGCGGATAGTCCCCATCTGACCATAACGTTACCTTTTTCTTAAGTCACTGCGGTTCTGAGCTGGCAGCCTGGTTTGCCGCTCACGCATGCCCTGTAGCGATAGTTTCTGATGCTCAAGTACGCTGTTTTTTTTGCGTTGCTGGTACTGACTGCTTGCAGCCGACCGTCGTATATCGAATTGCACGGAAGCACTATGGGGACGTCCTATAGTGTCAAGCTGCCTCGTGTTCCTGAGGGCGTTACGAGTAAAGAGATACAAGCAGACATTGATGCGCTGTTGGTCGCTATCAATGCCGAAATGTCGACATACGATCCGAACTCGAGCCTGTCCCTGCTGAACAAGGCGCCAGCACAACAATGGCTGCCAATACCTCCGCGATTAGCAGCGGTTCTTAGTGCTGCAAGGGATATTTACGTGCTGAGCGATGGCTTGTTTGACCCTACAGTGGGGCCATTGGTGAATCTCTGGGGCTTTGGCCCACAGGAAGCAGTTAAATTACCTGACGAAGGTCAGGTGGCGGCCGCCATGAAACGGGTGGGGTACGACGACCTGCGCATAGATTCGAATGCTGGCAAGGTGAGCAAGGCATCCGACAGCATGTATGTGGATCTGTCAGCTATTGCCAAAGGCTTTGCAGTTGATGAAGTGGCCCAACTGCTTGAGCGCAGGGGGCTGACAGACTACCTGATTGAGATCGGTGGTGAACTTCGTGTACAGGGACGCAATCCCCAGGGTAAGCCCTGGCGCGTGGCTGTGGAGAGCCCCATTCCCGGAGAAAGGCAAGTCCACGGCATTTTGAGCCTGGAGTCGGGTTCAGTCGCGACTTCCGGCGACTACCGAAACTTCTTTACTCATGAAGGGCAGCGTTTTTCACATACGATCGACCCACGTACCGGGTATCCGGTCACCCATAGTATGGTATCCGTTACGGTAGTCGATGCCAGCGCCATGCGTGCCGATGCGCTGGCAACTGCACTGTTGGTAATGGGGCCAGAGGCAGCCATGAAACTGGCCATTAATCACGAACTCGCAATTTGGATGATCCTCGAAAAAGAGGAGCAATTAACCGATTTGCGCAGTCCCGCAATGGATATATATCGGGTACACTGATTGCATGAGTATATTCATTGCCAGCTTTGTGGTTATTGCACTCGCAGCACTGGGCATGGCGATAGGCGTAATAACCGGTCGCCGTGAACTCAAGGGCAGTTGCGGGGGGCTTGGTGCTGCCGAGGGTGGGGAATGCCCCTGTGGACGATCCAGCGCATGCGATGAAGAGCCCTCAAAGGCGCAAACTTCGATTAACTGAGACATATTACGTAGTCTGAATTAGGGGAGACTGAGATGTTGAATTCGGTTGCCGTGAAAGATTATATGGCCGCCAGTCTGGTGACCTTTAAGCCGGATATGGATGTTCTGAAAGCGATTCATCTGCTGATGGAAAACGGCATTTCGGGCGCGCCCGTTGTTGACAACCTGGGAGAGATAGTCGGAATTCTGTCTGAGAAGGACTGCCTTAAGGTGGCGTTGGAGGCCAGCTATAACGAGGGATACGGCGGCACTGTAGAAGACTATATGAGTCCCCAGGTTATTACTGTTGATGCTGATACAAGTGTTCTGGATGTTGCACGTATGTTTCTTGAAGCCCAATACAAGCGCTACCCAGTGGTAGAGGACAATCGTCTAATTGGGCAAATCAGCCGGCGTGATGTGTTACGAGCCTTTGAGACAATTCGTAAAAGTCAGTAGTAATACTGGACGAAAGCTATACGCACGTAAGACAGACGCGTAATGATCCAGCAGGTCCGCCAGAGGCCTGACCGAGAAAAAATCCAAAATACTCAGTAACTGATTGCGGTTTTCCCTTGCCAAAAGGGGAATCACTCGCTAATATGCGCCGCGTGATCGGGTGCGGGGTGGAGCAGTCTGGCAGCTCGTCGGGCTCATAACCCGAAGGTCGTAGGTTCGAATCCTACCCCCGCTACCAACATTTTGGTGAACGAAGTGCCCCGGTTGGGGCCTTTTTTTTGCCCGGGACCGGGCATGGACAGTATTGAATGCTGGAGACTCAGCTGGAGACGATGTTTGACCCTATCCTGGCGGATTTGGGCTACGAACTGTTACTGGTTGAAATCCGTGGTGGAGGTCAGGAGACATTGCTGCGGGTTTACATTGACGGTCCCAACGGAATTGGACTAGAGGATTGCGAGGCGGCCAGCAGGGATATGAGTGCTGCGCTCGATGTGGCAGACCTCATGCCGGAGGCATATACCCTAGAGGTATCGTCCCCAGGACTGGATAGGCCATTGGCAAAACTGCGTCATTTTGAGCAGTTTGCAGGTCAGGAAGCTCGTGTGCAGACTCGGCTTCCGGTCGAGGGGCGTAAGCGTTTCCGTGGCAAGATCTTGGGGCTGCGTGACGAAGCGGTATGTATGGAGGTGGATGGCAAAGAGGTCGTTTTGCCATTCGAGAAAATTGACAAAGCCCGGTTGGTACCGGTCTTTGATTAGCGGCCTTTTATTTAAAAGGACTGATTATTTTGCAAGACAAGCTGACAAAACTGGTGGCTGGAGTATGAACAAGAACGTGCTCTTAGTGGTTGATGCTGTTTCTAACGAGAAGGGCGTCGACAAGGAAATTATTTTCGGTGCAATTGAAGCTGCACTGGCCTCTGCGACGCGTAAACGCCATGGCGAAGATATTGCCGTGCGTGTAGCGGTGAATCGTGAGGACGGGAGCTATGAAACCTTCAGGCAATGGCGTGTGATTGATGAAGACGCACTGCCAGCTGCTGAAGGGGACGAAGAAGAATTCGTATTCAATCCGGCAGCGATGATCAAGCTTTCTGACGCGCAGGCAGAACAGTCAGATATTGAAGCCGGGGATATTATCGAAGAACCGATGGAATCCGTTGAATTCGGGCGCATTGCGGCACAGGCTGCCAAGCAGGTAATCGTGCAAAAAGTGCGCGAGGCTGAACGCGCACAAGTTGTCGAGGCTTTTCTTCCCAGGGTGGGTGAATTACTCAGTGGACTGGTGAAGCGCCTGGAACGTGGCAGCATCATTCTCGATATGGGCGGTAATGCCGAGGCAATCGTGCCACGTGAGCATGTGATCCCGCGTGAGCCCGTACGTCCTGGTGACCGTGTACGTGGTTACCTGATGGATGTGCGCACTGAACAGCGTGGCCCACAGCTTTTCATGTCAAGAACGGCGCCGGAGTTCCTGCTGGAACTCTTTAAGCTTGAGGTCCCCGAGGTCGGGCAGGGCCTGATCGAAATCAAGGGCGCTGCGCGTGACCCAGGTCTGCGAGCCAAAGTAGCCGTACAGGCCAAGGACAAGCGTATCGATCCTGTTGGTGCCTGCGTCGGCATGCGTGGCTCAAGGGTGCAAAACGTTTCCAATGAATTGGCCGGTGAGCGCAT
>JBFKKS010000073.1:0-10777 GCA_041630955.1 Nevskiales bacterium | reverse complement strand
TGGTAACTTTGCCCTTGAATTCGGCTGGGGTGGCAAGGTGATTGATCACGATGGCTACCAAACGACACATGGTGAGCGGGTCTCCATCTGGGGTCACGACTTCAGCGTTGGCTTTCAATAGCTGAACGACCGCGCTCGATATCTAGAAGGCCGGACCAGCGCCCATGGCAGTCTCGTATTGGTTTTACGCGCCTGCGGTGGCACAGGCCCGGTCTCCGGTCTTTCATCGCCCGTAAAACCTGGCGGTGAATCTTGTTACAGGAATAGGGAATATTTGTGAATAAGGAAATGACGACGGCGGATGTCGTCGCCACACTGAAAGATGGCATGACCATCGGTATCGGTGGCTGGGGCCCCCGGCGCAAGCCGATGGCGCTGGTGCGCGAGATCGTGCGTTCAGATCTTAAGGACCTGACGATCGTCGGTTATGGCGGTGCGGACATGGGCATGCTGTGTGCTTCAGGAAAGGTTAAGAAGCTAATATACGGCTTTGTTTCTCTTGACTTTATTCCACTGGAGCCATTCTTCAGGAAAGCGCGCGAAGCAGGTTCGATTGAGGCCATGGAACTGGACGAGGGAATGCTTCACTGGGGCCTTCGGGCAGCAGCCTACCGCCTGCCATTCCTGCCGACGCGCTCGGGTCTTGGTACGGATTTCCTGAAGAATAATCCCGATGTGAAAACCGTCGCTTCACCCTATGACGATGGCGAGGTTTTGATGGCTATGCCCGCCATCAGGCTGGATGTCGCACTACTGCATACTCACAAGGCTGACCGGCTTGGTAACTCGCGCTTGTACAGCCCTGACCCGTTCTTCGATGAGTGGTTCGCACGTGCGGCAGATCGTACTTATATGACCACCGAGGAACTGGTCGACCAGATCGCCTCTGATGAGGACGATGCCAAGTGCAACCTGTTCGAGCGCAGCCTGGTGACAGGCGTGGTCGAAGTGAAAGGGGGCGCGCATCCGACTTCCAACGTGGCCACGCGTGGGCCGGGTTATGGCTGGGACGCAGCACACATCAAGCGTTACTGCGAAGCCGCCGCCGAAGAGGGGGGCTGGGACAGTTACGTTGAAGAATTCCTGGGTGCCAGCGAGGCGGAATACCAAGACAGGGTTGGCGGCGTAGAAACCATCACCTCTCTACCACGGCAGGTGTTTTAATCATGGCAGCACAAGATTTCACCCTGGCCGAGCTTTTGATCTGTGCCTGCGCCGATGTCTGGAAAGATGAGGGCGAGGTACTGGCAACAGGCATTGGCATTATTCCCCGCATCGCTCAGGGACTGGCCAAGCTGACCAACAGCCCCGGCCTGATGATCACCGACGGTGAGGCTTATCTCACGGAAGAGCCGGTGGTCATCGGCGCCAAGAATCATGAAGGCCGTGCCTATGGCGGCTACATGCCTTATTCACGGGTGTTTGATCTGCTCTGGCACGGCCGTCGCCACGCACTGGTCGGGCCGGTTCAGGTCGATCGCTGGGGCCAGGCCAACATCGCTTGTATCGGCGAGTTCGCCAAGCCCAAGCGCCAGATGCTCGGCATGCGCGGCTTTCCGGGCAACAGCATTAACCATGCAAACTCCATGTTTGTACCCAACCACAGCACACGGGTCTTCGTGGAAGGCCAAGTCGATGTGGTTTGCTCCGTGGGTTACCGCAAGGAAAACTGGCCAGCAGGCGTGAAGAATGACTACGCCAGCGTTCATCACATCGTGACCAATCTTTGTGTGATGGACTTTGGTGGGCCTGATCATGCGATCCGCGTCGTCAGCCTGCATCCAGGCGTGAGTTTTGAGGAAGTGCAGGAAAACACCGGCTTCCCGCTTATCAAGGCCGATGACATCAGCGAAACGGCACACCCGACGAACGAGCAACTGGAAGTGATCCGTAAACTGGATCCGCGTGATTTCCGTGCGCGCCAGATCAAGGACAATCCGCCGGGCATCAGGGACGCGGCATGAGCGAACCCGTACTAGACGGCTGGTTTACCCTCGATGAGGGCAAACCGCACCTGCTTGGCTCAAGGTGCCAGGGCTGCGGTACTTATTACTTTCCGCAGATCCGCGGCGAAGCCAAATTCTGCCGCAACCCGGATTGTGAGAGCGAAAGCTTCGACGTGGTTGAGCTGTCCCGTACAGGCAAGGTCTGGTCGTATACCAACGCGGTATACCAGCCACCCGAGCCCTTCGTGGCCGCCGATCCTTTTGAACCCTATGCGATAGCCGCAGTGCAACTGGAAGCCGAGAAAATGATCGTACTCGGGCAGGTGGTCGAGGGCGTCAACGTAGACGCGCTTGAAGTCGGTATGGACATGGAACTCGTCCTCGAACCGCTGGCCGACGGCAAGCTCACCTGGAAATGGAAGCCACTGGGAGATGACGCATGAGTAATGAAGTCGTCATTGCCGGCGTTGGCATGCACCCCTGGGGCAAGTGGGGTCGTAACTTTGTCGAATACGGCGTCCACGCGGCCAGGGCAGCACTGAAAGACGCCGGCGTTGCCTGGAAGGATGTGCAGTTTGTTTCCGGCGGCGCCACTATTCGTAACGGGTATCCCGGCTTTGTGGCCGGTGCCAGCATTGCCCAGGCCCTTGGCTGGCAGGGTGCCGAGGTCAATACTTCATACGCTGCCTGTGCCTCCGGTTCGCAGGCGCTGGCCGCCGCGCGGGCCAAGATACTGGCTGGACACTGTGAGGTGGCGCTGGTTGTCGGCGCAGATACCACGCCCAAGGGATTCCTCAAGCCCCAACCGGGCGAACGACCAGATGACCCGGACTGGGTTCGTTTTCGGGTCGGTATCACCAACCCCACCTATTTCGCCCTGTATGCCCGCCGCCGTATGGCTATCTACGGGGACACGCTGGAAGACTTTGCGGCGGTCAAGGTGAAGAACGCCCAGCATGGCTTTGAAAACCCCAATGCCCGCTATCGCAAGCTGTTCTCGGCCGAGGACGTGGCGGCATCAGCCATGGTGGCAGACCCGCTGCGCCTGATGGATGTCTGTGCAACCTCCGATGGTGGTGCGGCGTTGATTATCTGTAGTGCCGAATACGCGAAGAAAATTGGCAAGGCGAATGCGCCGCGCGTGGCGGCTATTTCTACCGTCACTCCGACCTATGCATCGGAAGTGGTCGAAATGCCGGATATCGCCACGGATTCATCGGCCATCGTGGACGCGCAGTCCTACCGCGCGGCCCTGCCGAGAAAGGCCTACGAGGAAGCCGGCATCGGCCCCGAGGATGTGAGTGTGGCCGAAGTTTATGACCTGTCGACGGCGCTGGAACTGGACTGGATCGAGGACCTGCAACTGTGCGGTCGCGGCGAGGCGACGAAGCTGCTCCGCGCTGGCGAGACCAGGGTAGGTGGCCGCATTCCTGTGAACCCATCGGGTGGCCTGGCCTGTTTTGGCGAGGCCGTGCCGGCGCAGGCGATTGCCCAGGTCTGTGAATTGACCTGGCAACTGCGTGGCGAGGCCGGCACGCGTCAGGTTGATGGTGCGAAAGTCGGCATTACGGCTAACCAAGGGTTATTCGGCCATGGCTCCTCGGTGATTTTGAAACGATGAACAAGTCATGCTGAATACCCAACTGACCGAGTTGCTCGGCTGCCGTTACCCCATCGTGCAAACGGCGATGGGCTGGGTAGCCGATGCCAAACTGGTGATCGCCTCCAGCAATGCCGGTGGTTTCGGGTTTCTGGCGGCGGCGACCATGTCCACGCCCGACCTGAAGCAGGCGATCGCCGATGTGCGTGCGGGTACCGAGCATAAATTCGGCGTGAACTTCCATATGTTCCAGCCGAACGCAGCCGAAGTGATCGACCTCATTATCGAGAACAAAGACCGCGTGCGTGCCGTGAGTTACGGTCGCGGCCCGGACGCGGCCACCATTCAGCGCTTCAAGGATGCTGGCGTACTGTGCATGCCCACGGTCGGGGCCCTGAAACATGCCATCAAGGCTGTCGAACTGGGCGCTGACATCATCACCATCCAGGGTGCCGAGGGCGGGGGGCATACCGGTTCGGTGCCCACGACCCTGCTGTTGCCGCAGGTGTTGAACGCGGTGAACGTGCCGGTGGTAGCGGCCGGTGGCTTCAAGGATGGTCGTGGCCTTGCCGCTGCACTGGCCTATGGCGCAGCGGGTATCGCCATGGGCACACGCTTTCTGATGACGGCCGAGTCGCCGGTACCCAGGGCGACGCTGCAGAAATACATTGATGAAAAAGACCCGTCCCACATACGTGCCTCGAAAGCCGTGGATGGCATGCCCCAGCGCATGATCGACAATCCTTTCCTGCTCAAGCTGGAAAGTGGTGGGCTGTTTCATCGCCTGTGGGTGGCGCTGTCCAGCGCCTGGCGCTGGAAGGCCCATACCGGCATGACGATCGGGCACATGATCCGGACCTTTTTCGCTGCCCTCAAGGAAGGCGATGGCGCGATCCAGACCATGATGGCAGCCAACGCCCCGGTCCTGATCCAGCGTGCCATGGTCGAGGGCCGGCCCGATGAGGGCGTGCTGCCGTCCGGGCAGGTCGCGGCCGTGATTGATGGCCTGCCGCCCTGTGAAGAACTGATCAACGACATCGTGCAGGAAGCCGGGCAACGCCTGGCATCACTGTGTGGAGAAAAGCAATGAGTGGCTTCAATACCCTGATCGAAAATGGCATTGCCGAGCTGGTCATCGACCAGCCCCCCGTCAATGCACTCAACAGTGCCGGTTGGCACGCGCTGGCCGACGAGATAACCCGCCTTGGTACGGCTGAGGGTGTCAACGTCATCATCATTCGCGCCGAAGGTCGCGGTTTCTGCGCCGGTGTCGACATCAAGGAACTGGATGCCAAACCGGACCTGATCGTAGAAGTGAACGCCGGCAACTACCGGACCTTTGAGGCCGTACACCGCAACCCTGTGCCGGTGATTGTCGCCGTGCACGGCTTTGTTCTTGGCGGTGGCATAGGGATTGCAGGTGCAGCCGATGTGGTTGTGGCCTCGGAATGCGCCACTTTTGGCGTGCCGGAAGTGGACCGCGGTGCCATGGGTGGTGGTGCACATCTGCAGCGCCTGTTCCCGGTGCAGAAGGTTCGCATGATGTATTTCACGGGAGAGGCAATTGATGCCGCCGAGGCCTATCGCCTGGGCGCCATCGAAAAGGTAGTGCCGAAAGACCAGCTGCGTGATGCCGCACTGGATATCGCTGCCAAGATCGCTGCCAAGAGTCCGGCCATGATCCGTCTGGCCAAGGAATCGCTGAATGGCATCGAGGACGGCAACCTGGAAGACAAATACCGCTGGGAGCAGGGCTTTACCCTGCAGGCCTATACCACGCCGGATTCGGCAGAGACCCGTGCGGCCTTCGTGAATAAACGCGAGGCCAAGTTCGAGAAATAAGATGCAGTTGGAATACACCGAAAAACAGAACGCCTTTCGCGAAGAGATTCGTAGCTGGCTCGCGGCCAATGTGCCCAAGGAACCGCTGCAAAGCTTCGACACGAAAGAGGGCTTCGAGCAGCACCGCCAGTGGGAAAAGACCCTGGCTGAAGGTCGCTGGAGCGCCGTCACCTGGCCGACCGAGGTCGGTGGTCGGGGCTGCGACCTGATCGAATGGCTGATTTTCGAGGAAGAATACTGGCGCGCCGGGGCGCCGCTGCGGGTTAACCAGAACGGCATCTTCCTGCTCGCGCCCACCCTGATGGAATACGGCACCGAGGAACAGAAGAAACGTTTCCTGCCACGCATGGCCACCGGCGAGGACACCTGGGCCCAGGGCTGGTCGGAGCCGGGTGCCGGCTCTGACATGGCGGCCATCCGCAGCACCGCCAAGATGGAAGGTGATGAGTACGTGATCAACGGGCAGAAAACCTGGTCGACGCGTGCCGTGTTTGCTGACTGGTGCTTTGGCCTGTTCCGTTGCGAGGCCGGGTCACAACGCCACAAGGGCCTGTGCTTTATCCTGCTGCCGCTCGACACTCCGGGCATCACCATCCGTCCCATCCAGCAGCTCAACGGCTTGCCTGGCTTTGCGGAAATCTTTTTCGATAACGTGCGTGTGCCGGTAGCCAACCGACTTGGCGGTGACGGAGAAGGCTGGAGTATTGCCATGGCCACGGCCGGTTTCGAACGCGGCCTGATGCTGCGCTCACCGGGCCGCTTCCAGAAGACGGCAGCCGACCTCGTTGCCCTGTACAAGCAGCACCAGGACCGCGTGGATGCTGACCCTGCGATTCGCGATGCCGTGATGAAGAGCTACATGGATGCCGAGGCCTATGCACTGGCGACCTACAAGACGGCCTCCAAGCTGATCAAGGGGGGCAAGATTGGTGCCGAGGCCAGCACCAATAAAATCTTCTGGTCAGAGATGGATCTGCTCATGCATGAGACCGCCATGAGCATCCTCGGCGCCCGGGCCGAGCTGATGCCCCATGCACCGGATGCCGGTGATGTGGGCCAATGGCTGGATGGCTTCCTGTTTGCACAGGCTGGCCCCATTTATGCCGGTACCAATGAAATCCAACGCAACATTATTGCCGAGCGCATGCTGGGCTTACCGAGAGCGTAAAGATGGACTTTACATTCGACGACCAACAGAACCAGTTTCGTGATGCGGTCCGCAGCTTCCTGGTGGTGGAAGCTGCCCCGGAACGCCTGCGTGAATACTGGGAAACCCCCACTGGCCGATCAGCCGAGATGCGCAAGAAGGTCACCGACCAGGGTGTGACCGCACTCTCTGTGCCCGAGGCATACGGTGGCCTGGGCCAGAATGATGTCGACTGGATCCAGATCCTGCAGGAAGTCGGTTACCACGGTATTCCGGATTCACTGTCAGATGCGGCCTACCTGGCCGTTTCCATGCTCAATGCGCTGCCGCCTGAGCAGGAGGCCTTCAAGAAAGAATGGCTGGAACGCATGGTGGAAGGGCAGGCACGCATGGCGATCAGCCACCCGGTGAACCCGCTGGTCCACGATGCCGAAATTGCTGATCTGATCCTGCTTTGGCATAACGACGAACTGCATGCAGCCACGCCGGACCAGGTTAAGACCCGGCTGAACCCGAGTATCGACCAGTCGCGCCGCCTGTATAGCGTCGAGTGGACGCCTTCAGACGCCAGCCGCATCTGCGCCGCCGAGACGGGCGCGGCGATCTGGGCCGATGCCCTTGACCGCGCCGCTCTGGCCGCCGCCGCCCAGCTGGTTGGCCTGGCCCAGTGCATCCTGGATCAGAGCATTGATTATGCTGCCCAGCGTAAGCAGTTCGGCAAGCCGATTGGTTCATTCCAGGCGGTCAAGCATCACCTGGCCGATGTGGCCGTACAGATCGAGTTTGCGGCGCCGGTGGTGCACCGGGCGGCCTATGCCATGACCCATGGTCACGCGCGTCGCAGCACCTTTGTCTCCCACGCCAAGCTGGCCGCCGGTCGTGCCGCAAGGCTGGCTGCACGCCATGGTATCCAGGCGCACGGCGCCATGGGCTATACATGGGAAGCCGATTTGCAGATGTACATGAAACGAGCCTGGGCTCTGGATGGCGCCTGGGGCGATTCCGCGTTCCACAAGGGGCGCATTGCTGAATTCGTATTTGCCGAGGGCGCTGCATTGGGCCCGGGTGAGACCTTTACTGCGTAAGCGTCATCTAAAGACGACTGCCAAACACACTATCTTAAGGAGTTGAATCATGGCTGAAGCCTATATTGTTGATGCCCTGCGTACGCCCACTGGCCGTCGCAAAGGCAGCCTGGCGGATGTGCATGCTGCCGACATGGGCGCGCACGTTATCAAGGCAATCACAGATCGCAATGGCATTCCGCTGGAAGAATACGATGACGTGATCTTCGGTTGTGTGGATACAGTCGGCCCGCTGGCCGGCAACATTGGCCGCACCTGCTGGCTGACTGCGGGTGGCCCGTTGTCGGTACCCGGTGTCACCGTGGATCGACAGTGCGGCTCTTCGCAGCAGGCCGTGCATTTCGCCGCGCAGGCCGTGATGAGTGGCACGCAGGACGTGATCATTGCCGGTGGCGTACAGACCATGACCCAGGTGCCGATCGGCTCATCCATGATGGCAGCCCGCGAACTGGGCCATAAAGACCCGTTCTCCGGTTCCAAGGGCTGGGTTGCACGGTTCGGTGACGAGCCAGTCAACCAGTTCTATGGTGCGGAAAAGATGGTCAAGAAGTGGGACCTGAAACGCGAGGACATGGAAAAGTACGCGCTGGAAAGCCATCGCCGCGGCATCCAGGCCATTAAAGAGGGTCGTTTCGACAAGGAAATCGTGCCGCTGAACGGCCTGGCGATGGACGAAACCACCCGCGAAACCTCGCTCGAAAAAATGGCTGAGCTGGAAGTACTGGCCCCCGGTGGCGCCCTCACAGCAGCGGTGGCCAGCCAGACCTGTGACGGCGCGTCTGCCGTACTGGTGGTCTCCGAAGCGGCCCTGAAGAAATACAACCTCACCCCGCGTGCCCGCATCGTGCACATGGAAGTGATGGGTGACGACCCGATCTACATGCTCACCGCGCCGATTCCTGCCACGGTTCGTGCCATGGAACGTTCCGGCATGAAGCTGGACGATATCGACCTGGTTGAAATCAACGAGGCCTTTGCGCCGGTGCCGATGTCCTGGCTGATTGAAACGGGCTACCCGCATGAAAAGACCAACGTGAATGGCGGCGCGATTGCGCTGGGCCATCCACTGGGTGCCACCGGTACCAAGCTGATGACCACCCTGTTGCATGAACTGGAGCGCAGCGGCGGTCGCTATGGCCTGCAGACCATGTGTGAGGGTGGGGGTGTGGCCAATGTAACCATCATCGAGAATTTGTCTGCCTAACCTATTGCGCTCGGCAGCTTAGCCGCAGTCACTGCTCGGAATGCTCACGTATTGCTCATACGCTCCGCTTCCTGTGCTGCGAGTGCGACTAACCTGCCATCGCTCATAACGGTTAAAGCAACCAAATTTAGAGAACAATGGAAGAGTAATTATGGGTATTTGTGAAGGAAGAACCATCATCATCACCGGCGCAGGGGGCGGCCTCGGGCGTGCCTATGCCCATGCCCTGGTTGCCGAAGGCGCCAATGTGGTCGTTAACGATATTCGCATGGATGCTGCCGAAGCCGTCGTGGCCGAGCTCGGCGACAAGGCACTGGCCAATAACGGTGACATCACCAGCATGGCAGGCGCGCAGAGCATCGTGGATGCCGCACTGGCCAAATTCGGTGAAGTGCATGGCGTGATCAACAACGCCGGCGTGTTGCGTGACCGCATGTTCCTCAAGCTCACCGAAGAAGACTGGGACATGGTCATGCGCGTGCATCTGCGCGGTCACTTCTGCCTGGCCAACATCCTCGCCAACCGCTGGCGGGATCTGGCCAAGGACGGCACCACCGTGAATGGCCGCATCATCAACACCTCATCCGGCGCCGGCCTGCAAGGTTCGATCGGGCAGAGCAACTACGCTGCCGCCAAGGGCGGTATTGCCACGCTGACCCTGGTGCAGGCAGCCGAACTGCGCCGCTACGGCATCACCGCCAATGCACTGGCACCGGCCGCCCGTACCGGCATGACCGAAGAAGTGTTTGCCGACATGATGAAAAAGCCCGATGGCGAAGCCTTTGACTTCTTCGCACCGGAAAATGTCGCCCCCATCGTGGTGTGGCTGTGCAGCGAGCTTTCTTCCGATGTAACCGGTCGCGTGTTTGAAGCGGCTGGTGGCCAACTTTCCGTGGCTGATGGCTGGCGCACCGGTGAGGTCACCGACAAGGGCGAGCGCTGGGATCCGGCGGAACTGACCGAGGTTGTGAAAAAGCTCATCGAAGAGTCGCCCGAACAGCAGAAGTGTTACGGCACCTGATCTTTTTCATGCGGCAGAAAATATCGGCGCTGGCTGTCATCAGTCTGCTGCTCGTTGGATGCGGAGGCGATTCGGGTTCCGGTAGCAGCAACAGCAACAGCAACAGCGCCACGCGTGGCCAGCTGGTCAACCCGTTTGTAGGCACGCAGTCCGGCGCTGCCGACTTTGGTACCGGCGGCGGTGCGGGTAATACCTTTCCCGGCGCAACACTGCCATTCGGTATGGTGCAGTTCAGCCCCGATACAGCGCCTTCGCTGGATAACTTTTCCGGAGGGTATACCTACTCGGATACGCAGATGGATGGTTTCAGCCTGACGCATATCTCGGGCGCGGGCTGTGCCATTTACCAGGACATCCCGTTCATGCCGACGGTGTTTGAAATCACCGACTCCCCGGCGCAACCGGGAACCGCAGCAACCAATCCACGTTACCTGGCCAGTTTCAATCATGACCAGGAAACGGCAATACCCGGCTACTACCAGGTTGTCCTCAACCCTGAAACTGATGCGCCCATCAATGCCGAGTTGACCGCCACCGAGCGCTCCGGAATGGCGCGTTTCAGTTTTACTGCCGGCTCGCTTGGTCGCGTCATCATCAATCCGGGTGGCAGCGAAATGGCCAATAGCGCCGCCAGCCTGAATATCGACCCGCAAAGCTCAGAGGTAACGGGCTCGGCGACCAGCGGGCGCTTCTGCTACCAGGACAACAGCTACACGGTTTACTTCGTGGCCCAGTTCGACAGGCCAATGGTCGAACACGGTACCTGGGACAAGTTCAGCGTCAACCAGGGGGCACAGACAACCTCTGATATCGGCGCATTGCCACTCAACGCACAGCCTATTCCGGGCGGTCCTTCAAGCCTGCCGGGGGACCCCAGCGGTTCTGCCCAGGCCGGTGGCTGGGTCGGTTTCGATATATCGGATAACCCGGTC
>JBFKKS010000072.1:0-10905 GCA_041630955.1 Nevskiales bacterium | reverse complement strand
TTGGTGATGCTACCGGTTTTCGTGGACATCTGGTTGTGGGTCGATACTGCTACAATGCATCGCTCGGTTGGGCGACGCTGGGCGCCTTGGATTTCCGCATTTCCACACGATGACGTATGAAACTAAAAAGCCTGTCTCCGTTTCTTATTCTTTGCTCCCTGCTGGGCTGGGCCACGATAGCCTCTGCTGAAACCCGCTATATCAGCGGCGAAGTCAAGGTCAACGTGCGTAAGGGCCAGGGCACGGATTTTGGCATTGATGCCATCCTGACCACGGACGACAAGGTCACCGTGCTCAGGGACTATGGCAAGTCAGGTTATACCAAGGTGCGTACTGAAGGCGGCACAACAGGTTACGTGCTGACCCGTTTTCTTACCCAAACGCCGCCTGCAGCAGAGCGCCTTGCCGCACTCGAGGCCCGCCTGTCAGAGTTGCAGGCAGAGAACACAGCATTGAACACCAGCTTGCAGGAAAGCCAGGGCACGATCCAGGCGGCGAGTAGTCAGCAAACTGAGCTTGAGCAGGAAAATGAAAAGTTGCGCAAGCGATTGGCATGGATAGAGGAAAACTCTGCAAACGTGGTCAAGATAGGCGACGAAAACCAGGCAATGCGCGAGCGCCTGCTGGTGCTGGAGGCTGAAGTGAGTCGGCTGATGCAGCAGAATCACGAACTCAAGACCTGGTACAAGGGCCAGAACTCGGGGGCCATGATTCTGGGCATTGGACTGGCGATTGGGTTCGTCCTCAGCCTGTTCCGTCGCCGCGGCGGTGGCTGGAGCAGTAGCAGCGATCGCCTGTAGCCCGTAAAGAACTGATAATCGATGAGCACTACCAGTCCGGAATTTTAGCTGCCTATGGAACATCATTTAAGCAACGTACTCGTTACTGTCGTGGCCCTGGGCGTGGGAGCCCACTGGGTGGCCTGGCGATTCAAGTTGCCTGCCATTGTGCTGTTTACCATAGCTGGCCTGGTGGCCGGGCCGTTGCTGGGCTGGTTGCAGCCAAGTGAAGACCTGGGGCCCGTGTTTCGCCCGGTTGTGAGTCTTTGCGTTGCGATCATCCTGTTTGAAGGCGGACTGACACTCCGGCTGCATGAATTGAAGGAATCGGCCTCCGGTGTGCGGCGACTCTGCTCTATCGGTGCCCTCCTGAGCTGGGTTCTGGGCAGCCTGGCAGCGCATACGATTGGCGGGCTTTCCTGGCCTGTGGCACTGACCCTGGGCGGCATATTGGTGGTCACGGGGCCTACTGTGATTCTGCCCATGTTGAGGCAGGCAGGCCTGAACCGACGTAGTGCGTCCTACCTGAAGTGGGAAGGCATCATTAACGACCCTATTGGCGCGTTACTGACCGTGCTGGTGTTTCAGTATTTCCTTTTCCAGAGCCAGGGTGGCGGTACGATCGAGGACGTATTCGTCAACATGGGCTGGGGCATTCTGATAGCGGCTTTCATGGGAACCGTTGCAGCATTTGCATTGGGGCGTTCGTTTGATCGTGCCTGGGTGCCCGAGTTTCTTAAGGCACCCATGACGATGGGTCTGGTGCTGGTTGTATATGCGCTGGCTAATAACTTTCAGCCAGAGGCCGGCCTGCTATCTGTCACGGTGATGGGGCTGGTTCTCGGGAATATGGACCTGCCCAGCCTCGAGCCGTTACGACGCTTCAAGGAATACGTTGCCATCCTGCTGGTGTCATCGGTATTTATCCTGCTAACGGCTGACCTCAAGCCAGAGCTTTTATTGCACCTGGACTGGCGTTCCGGATTATTGCTGGTTGCCGTTATCTTTCTGGTGCGGCCGGTGGCGGTTATTGCCGCGACACAGTTTACCGATATGCAGTGGCGCGACCGTGTATTGCTGGCTCTTTTTGCGCCGCGCGGCATCGTGGCTGCCGCGGTTGCCGGTGTCATCGGCCCCGACCTGGTGGCGGCCGGCTATCCGGATGGCGAACTTCTTTTACCCATGGTATTTGCCGTTATTGTTGTGACCGTGGTGGTCTATGGTTTCAGCTTACGCAGCCTGGGGCGTTGGCTGGGTCTTTCCAGTGACCCGCATGGCGTTCTGATTGTGGGAGCCTCGCCCTGGTCCACCGAACTGGCCCGTTCTCTAAGCAAGGACCTGAAACTGGGCGTCATCCTGGTGGACTCGTCATGGCACCGTTTACGCGAAGCACGCCTGGCGGGTGTGCCGGTCCTCTATGGGGAGGTGCTTTCCGAGCAGGTGCAACAATCCATGGAACTGAATGAGATAGCCTGTGTGCTGGCAGCAACCAGCAATGACGCCTATAACTCTTTGGTCTGTAGCCATTTTTCTGGCCAGCTGGAACATGATCGGGTCTTCCAGTTGCCCATGTACAGTGATGATGCCAACGGCAGCAAGGCACTGGCGCGCCCTCTACGCGGTATAACTGCCTTTGGCGAGAACGCTCAGTACGAGGAGTTGTGGCGCTGCCACTTCCAGGACTGGAAATTCTTCAAGACCCGTATTACAGAGGGCTACAGCTATGAGGACTTCCAGCGCGAAAGTCCTGCCGGTGCCGTTATCATCGGCATTCTGCGCGAAGATGGGCTGTTCCAGTTTCATTCCCCATTGAGCCCGGCGCGGCCCCGCAACGGTGACACGGTGGTCTACTACGCCTCGATAAAGCTGGCTGCAGCGCGGCTGCAGGATGAGGAAATGAAGAACGGCAACCGTAAAAATGAAACAAAAAAACAACCACTGGCGCAGCCAGAGGCAACGCAGGACGGTCAGCAAGGCTCTGACATAGACGAAGGCTTGCCGGATGCCTGATGCGCAACCCAGCTGGGAGCCTGGGCAGTCAACAAGGTTCAGCTTGGCGGGTCCGGCAGGTGTACTGGATATCTGGCTGGAAACGCCAAAGGAATATGCCGTTCCAACCGGTATCGCAGTGATCTGTCATCCACATCCCCAGTACGGTGGCAGCATGACCAACAAGGTTGTGCACACCCTCGCAAGAAGCGCACTGAGTACAGGGCTGGCGGCTGTGCGGTTTAATTTTCGCGGGGTGGGTAACAGTCAAGGCAGTTTTGCAGAGGGTGTCGGTGAGACGGAAGATGCGGCAGCGGTGCGGGAATGGCTATGCCAGCAAAAACCGGATGCGAAGTTGGTGCTGGCTGGTTTTTCTTTTGGCGCGGCCGTCGCATTACGCCTGGCAGCGCGAGAGGAAGCTGAGCAACTCATCACGATTGCGCCACCGCTGCGTTATTTTGAGGGTGAGACCATCCCGGTTCCGCAATGCCCATGGCTGGTAGTGCATGGAGATGCAGATGATGTGGTGGGTTGTGCCGATACGTTGTCCCGTTTAAAGGCCGCAGGTTTGCAGCCTGAGCATCAGATAATCGAAGGTGCCGGTCACTTCTTTCACGGCCGCCTGCACGACTTGCGTGACCAGGTTGAGCCTTGGTTGCGTGAACATTGGGCATCACTGCACTGATTGGACTTGTAAGCCTGTGGTGTCGGGCGCAAAATAATCGGCCGGTTAACCGGTTAAATATACGAGGTGCGTAAGCCGCAAGTGGAAACGATGCGTATTAGCGTTGTCATCATGAGTTTTTGTGTAGCAGCTGTCCCAGTCTTGCTGCATGCCCAGCGTCTTGAGGTCGGCAATTTCACAGCCAGCGATCTACAGGGCTGGGAACCACATGTGTTTTCCAAGGCAACGGAATATCGCCTGGTTGAGCAGGGGGTGGGGGAAACCGTTCTGGAGGCCAAGTGCAGTGACAGTGCATCGGCGCTGGTGCATAGAGAACGAATCGATTTGAATAAAACCCCTTACCTGAGATGGTCCTGGCGGGTCGCAGATGTCTTTCCTCAGCTGGATGAAAATCAGAAGAGCGGGGACGATTACGCGGCCAGGGTTTACGTGGTGATTGATGGCGGCTGGGCACCATGGAAGACGCGTGCGATCAACTACGTGTGGTCGAGCAGTCATAGTCGCGGCAGTCACTGGGCCAATCCCTACGCACCGAGACAAGTGCAAATGTTGGCGGTGCAATCCGGCAAGCCGGATGCTGACGGCATGGTGCAGGAAGTGCGGGACGTGCGTGCCGATTTCGAGCAGGTATTTGGCATTGATGTGGATTACATCGATGCCGTGGCAATCATGACTGATTGCGACAATAGTGATGCTGAGGCTTTTGCCTGGTACGGTGATATCAGTTTCGAACCCACGCGCCAGGCGCGGGTAGCTCCCTAGGCGTGGGCCTGTTATCACACCTGCAGAATGTTCTGCGGGATTCCCAGCAGGATGCGAGTCCGGACAGTAGGGACAGCGCCCTGCAACTGGCATCGGCAGTGCTGTTGCTGGAGATGGAACGTGCCGATTATCAACATGATGCTCTTGAGCGTGACACCATTCAGGCGCTGCTCCAGGATCAATTCCGGCTGACTACTGAAGAAGCTCGCCTGCTTTTGCAAGAAGCCAGTGAAGAGTCTGAGCAGGCTGTATCACTGCATGACTACGTTAGTGCGCTGAATGATTATCTGACCGCGGCTGACAAATTGCACATCGTTCGAATGCTTTGGCAGGTGGCTTTTGCGGACGGACATTTGCACCACTACGAAGAACACCTTCTGCGCCAATTGGCCGACCTTCTGCATATTCCCCACCATGATTACGTGCGTGTGAAACTGCAGGTAAGTGGCGAACTATAGGCGGTCAGTCGATACAGCCTCTACACTAGGCTTATACCTCATAACCCTGGTTTGCCGGTGACCCTTCGCGCCCTTTATCTCGATTTCGATTCCTACTTCGCTTCAGTAGAACAGCAGGATCAGCCGCCGTTGCGTGGCCGGCCCGTGGGCATCGTACCCGTGATGGCCGATACCACCTGTTGTATCGCTGCCAGCTATGAGGCCAAGCGTTTTGGCGTTAAGACCGGCACCATGGTGTCCGAGGCAAGGCGCCTGTGTCCGGCCATCCAGTTCGTTCAGGCGCGACATGAAGTCTATATTGAATACCACCATCGAATGATTGAGTTGGTCGAGCGGCATATTCCGGTCGCGGCTGTGCGTTCTATTGATGAAATGTGGTGTGAGCTGACAGGAAGCTGGCGTGAACCGGAGCGCGCCAGGGAAATTGCCCTGGGCATCAAGTCTGCGATGGCTGACGAGGTGGGTGAGTACCTGCGCTGTTCCATCGGTATTGCCCCCAATCGCTTTATCGCCAAGCTCGGCTCTGCGATGGACAAGCCAAATGGTTTGAAAATCATCCGGCAGGCCGAACTGCCGCGGGCTCTGCACCGCCTGAAGTTACGTGACATCACCGGCATTGGGCGACGCATGGAACAGCGCATGCACCAGCAGGGTATTCGGACCGTCGAGGAGCTATGTGCAGCGGATATCCATCATATGCGTAAGCTGTGGAATGGCATTGAGGGCGAACGCATGTATGCCCGACTTCGTGGTGAGGAGGTCTATGAACCTCCGACCGAGCGAGCCAGTGTAGGTCATTCACATGTGCTGCCGCCGCACCAGCGTCAGGATCGTGATGCCCTCAAGATTATGCATCGCATGCTACAGAAAGCGGCGCTGCGCCTGCGTAAGCTGAACCACCATGCCGGTGGCATGCAGATCCACGTGCGGCATCGCGATCGCGGGCCCTGGTCACGCCAGACACAATTCACGCCCACCCAGGACACGGCAGAACTGGATCACGTATTGACCACCCTGTGGCGGCAGAGACCGGCACTGGAGCCCATGGCGGTGGGCGTTACGCTTACGCGGCTGGTGGAGAGTGCGCAGTCGACCCTGCCATTGTTCACCGAGCAGCCCGGGCGCAACCGGGAGCGACTGACCGAGGTGGTAGACCAGCTTAACGCGCGTTTTGGTAAAAGAGCGGTCTACTTCGGTGCGGCACATGGTGCGCTGGAGGAAGCACCGATGCGCATTGCGTTTACCAGTATTCCGGATATCGAAACCGAACGCTGAAGCCGGGCTTACAGTCTGGACCGGTATCCAATTAAGCTTATTCCAGTCCCAGGATATAGTCCCAGTGCTCTTTTTCTACTGGCATGACGGACAGGCGGTTGCCTTTGCGTAGCAAAGCGAAGTTGGGCAGGGCCTCGGCATGTTGCTTGAGTTCCTGCAGCGAGATGGTGCGCTTGAGCTTGCGCTTGTATTTCACATCCACGTGAATCCAGCGTGGATTATCCGGGTCGCTCTTGGGGTCGTAGTGGTGATCTTCCGGGTCAAAGGCCGTCGGGTCTGGATAGCCTTCCCGGCTGATGGTCATGATGCCCACAATACCCGGCACATCGCAGTTGGAATGGTAGAAGAACGCCAGATCACCCACCTTCATGTCATCACGCATCATGTTACGTGCCTGATAGTTGCGTACTCCGTCCCAGGGCTCGGTTTTATCGGGGCGATTTTTAAGATCGTCGATGCTGAAAGAGTCGGGTTCGGATTTCATCAACCAGTAACGCATGGGTGCTCCAGGAAATAAAATTCAGTTGGGGGTGATGATACCGTTTTCGGTCACGATTGCGTCCAGCGGAATATCCCAGGGAGCGCTGGGGAGTGCCTCGACTTGCTGGCAGGCATAGGCCAGGCCGACCAGTCGTGGACGCTGCCAAACCTTGCGCAGGCCGCGGAATACAAGAGTCCGGTCATAGTAGCCCGCGCCCATGCCTATGCGGTTCCCGTTGGCATCAAATCCCACCAATGGCACAAGGATGAGGTCGAGAAAGGCAGGGTTGATGGCGGGGCTGTCATGGGCGCACAGTGGTTCGGGAATGGCATAGCGATTGTGTCGCCAGCGCGATGTGGCAGTTGTGCGTACAAACCGCAAGCGTCCCTTTCGGTTGCTGGGAAGCGTTGGAAGATATAACTCAGCCTGGCTTTGCTGGATGAAGGCTTGCAGCATGGCGGTGGGTAGTTCTGCTCCGACGGCATCATAGGCGGCAATTCGATGAGCGTTGCGGAACAGGCGCCAGTTTTTCAGGTGCAGCAGTACTTCATGTGCGATCTGTTCTCGCTGCGTATCCGGCAGTGAATTGCGGCGTTGTTTGAGTTCGCGTCTGAGTTGGGCGCGCTGGCGGGAAGTAGTGGCGTCTCCCGCATGTGCCGTGGCCTGTCTTCGACCCTGAGACGCAAGAACGTCAGGTGGGGCCATCGGCTACCTCATAAGGCTTTCCGCTCGGAGACGGACATGCACAGTGAGGAGGCGTCACGGTCCCGGGGTCGCTAATTAGGCTCAGCGGGTTTCCAGACAGTCCTCGAACACAGCAGGAGAGCCGCATACAGTTTAGCACCGGCGACTAGCGTTCGTCCTCAAGGGCAGCATCGATCTTGAGTTGCAACTGCTGAAGGCGGTCGTTGATTTCCTTATCTACGCTTGATCGCTTGCGCTGAGTATTGATGTCCATCAACTCACGCGCCATATTTAATGCTGCCATGATGGCAATACGTTCCATGCCCAGGGCTTTGCCCCGTCGCTGTATCGCGCTCATACGGCGGTTAAGGTATTCAGCGGAGGTCAGCAATGCCTCGCGTTCGTTTTCCGGGCAACCAACCTGATACTCGTGTCCGAGTATGCGAATGGTGACGGAACTGGCCTGTTTTGCAGTCATTTTTCTGATGCCTCAGACATTTCCTGGCGTTGTTCCAGTGCCTCGATCCGAGCCAGGACTTGTTTAATTCGCTCTTTCAGCTCCACGTTGCGACGAATATGGTTTTCCAGTTCGTTGCGCAACGTTTTATTTTCAGTGCGCACGCGCTGGTGGCTAGCCAGCAATTCTTGAACACAATCTTCTAATTGGTAAATGTCAAAATCGGCCATTCGCTGCTTTGAGTCAAGTTTTGGTTGGATCGCAGTATAGCAAGCAGGGCAGCGGCTTGCGCACGTTTTTACAGGCAATTTATCACCCGATAAACAAAAAAGCCCGGGCTAATACCCGGGCTTTTGATTGCTGCTTGTCTAGCGAATCAGAATAAACATGGCACCATTTCCACGCCGCAAATGCAGCAGCAGTCGGCCTTTGCCTTTGGCCGCCTTGCGGAAATCTGAGAGGGATTCAACCGGCTGGCGATTGACCGACGTAATCACATCGCCCGGCCGCAGACCGTAGCTGGCTGCTGCGCCGCGCGGATCCACGTCCTTGACCACGACGCCCGATTCCACCTGGGAAGCCAGCGGGTGATTCTCATCGAGTTCGGTGAACGTGGCGCCTGACAAGCCTTCATGCAAGTCATCGCTGGCCGTAATTTCGGCCTCAGGGGCAGCTTCGATCCTGGCAGTGACCAGCTTGGGTTTGCCATCACGTAGCAATTCGATACGCGCCTTTTCGCCGATGCGCAGCAAACCAATGGCGTTGCGCAACTGGCCAAAGTCGCGAATTTCCTGCTGATTGACCCGAACCACTACATCTCCGGACTTGACGCCCGCCTTGTCGGCAGGGGAATCCGGAATGACTTGTGCCACGACCACGCCACGGGTCCGATCCAGACCAAAGGCCTTGGCCAGATCGTGATCAAGGTCCTGCCCCACAATCCCGAGGCGGCCACGCTGCACTTCACCGTGCTCAAGGATTTGCGCCATTACGGTGCGGGCTAGGTGAACGGGGATGGCGAAACCAATGCCGATATTGCCGCCGCCGCGTGACAGGATGGCCGTGTTGATGCCAACCAGGCGACCCTGGAGATCTATCAGGGCGCCACCTGAATTACCGGGATTGATTGACGCGTCGGTCTGGATGAAATCCTCGTAGCGCTTGCCCAGGCCCGAACGCCCGAGGCCACTGACGATGCCGGAGGTAACGGTCTGGCGAAGACCAAAGGGGTTTCCGACTGCAACGACAAAGTCACCGACCTGCAAGTTCTGTGAATTACCAATGGGCAGTGCCGTAAGGTTCTTGGCCTTGATCCTGAGAACGGCAATATCTGTTTCAGGATCCGCGCCGACCAGTTCGGCTTCGATCTCTCGGTCATCACTCAGGCGAACGGTAATGGTGTCTGCATTCTCAACCACATGGTTGTTGGTTAGCACGATGCCCTTTTCAGCGTTAACAATGACGCCAGAACCAATCGAATTGTTGGAGCGGCGCTGTGGTTGCTGGGGCATGTCGAAAAAATGCCGGAAGAAGGGGTCATCCATGAGGGGGTTGCGGGCCATTTGTACTTCGCCGGTTGCCACAATGTTGACGACAGCCGGCAGCACATTCTTGAGCATTGGTGCCAGCGTCGGTCCCTGCTGTTCAATCAGGGCTGGTGGCACAGCCGCTGTGGCGTTGATAAAGGGACAGAGCAGGCCAATCAATACAAGGCCGGTGGCGACAAGGCGGTTGTTCATATTTTTTCCAATCATTGGTTTGAGTGGGTGAATCCGTCGGTTAATAAATAGCGTTGCCTATTGACCGCTGGTGCTCGCGTGAGTTCGTTTTCCAGCGCTGCTGGCTAGGCTGGTCCCAGCCGGGCGGCCAGTTCGTTGACCAGCGGCTTGAGAAAGAAGCTCTCGGCAGGCATCAGGTCGACCTTGAAACCCGCCTCGCGCAAACTGTCTGCGACCAATGGCCCTACGGCTGCGACCAGTGTGTGCTCCATGCCTGAGGCCAGCGCCGCCTGCAGGTCGTATTGCTTTGCCACGGTCTGCATGCGCTTGACCTGCGGGCTACTGGTAAAGGCGATGGCATCGATTGCTCCCGCTGCTAGGCTGCGAATGACGGACGCGACGGTTTCGCTCTCGGCCTCGTCAGCATAGATATAGGGGGCAACAGGGTGGGGCGTTGCCCCGGCATCCTTCAGAAACTCGATGAGCGGAAGATTGGGTTCATCGCCATACAGTTGCACTGCAACCTGGCGGCCTTCCAGAGCGCACTGCCGCAGCGTTTCAATAATGCCTTCTGTGGTCGGCATGCCAGCTGCGATGTCCGGTTTGAGGCCGAGCTGGCGAAGTTCCCGCGCGGGTTTGGGCCCTCTGGTGGTTTTGCGCAGATCGGCAAGTGCGGCAACGAAACGGTCACGCAAGCCTGCTCTCTCGGCGAAGCCGAGCAGGCGACGCAGCCCCTCTCCGGTAAGCAGGATAAGGTCATCAAATTCGCCAGCGCAGCACTGCTTTAGCCAGGCCTCTATGGGGGCAGCATCCGGGGCATCGTGGATGCCAACCAGTGGACAGCGCCGGGTTTTGGCGCCGCGTTTTTCCAGCATGTCGGCGAACAAGTCCAGTTCGCGGGACTCCGGCAGAGCAATAACGCGGCCGCTGAGTTTGCTTTCCATGCCTGCGGCCATTGTCTAGCCCAGGGGTACGTCCGGATTCAGGCGATACAAGCCGGTGATGCTGGCCTGGTCCAGGACATGGCCTTCAATGGCCGACAACACGTCGGCGGCGGTGAAGTTGTCCTCGACCGGACAACGCTCAAGGTCTGTTGCATACAGGGTAAATACGTAGCGATGCACGATGCTGTCGTTCCAGGGTGGGCAGGGTCCGTCATAGCCCAGGTAGGTGCCTCCCATGTCAGGATCGCCGGCAAACCAGTTGGTGTAGTCGTTCTGGCCCTGGCGGCTTCCGGCAGGCCCCTTGGGGTCGCGCTTGCCGCCGGGGGTGATTTCCCTGGAATAGGCACCTTCAGCGATTTCGTGTTTGTCTGGGGACATGTCGACCAATACCCAGTGGCAGAAGTCCACACGGGGCAGGTCTGAGGGCACGCTGTGACCTTCCTGGTTTACGTCATCTGGCTTGCTGGGTACGTCCGGGTCATTACATATCAGAACCAGCGACTTGGTGCCTGCGGGCAGGTCGCTCCAGGCCAGTGCAGGGTTTCGGTTTTCGCTCAGGCGTACATGCGCCGATGGGTCGATGACTCCGAAGGCACAGGTTTCCGGTATGGGCTTGTTGTCCTCGAAGCTGCTGCTGGTTAGCTGCATGATTCTCTCCAGTTAAGCTTGAATT
>JBFKKS010000071.1:0-10926 GCA_041630955.1 Nevskiales bacterium | reverse complement strand
TTCACCGGTGACTCTTCCAGCAACCAGGTCAGAGCGCGGCTGGCGTCCGTCACGCGGTAGGCATCACGGTCATCATCTGTGCCTTCCGAGTGGCCCTGACCAGAGAAATCAAAGGCGAAAACCAGATAGCCGGCATCTGCAAACAACTGATGCCACCAGCGGTATACGGACACATTGCTAAACAGGCTTTCCAGAACAAGTATCACAGGAAAGGGCCCGTCGCTTGGCGGTACTTCACCGCGGTGTGGCAATACTATTTCGCCATAGAGCTTTAGGCCGGCTTCATTGGTGAAATGCACCGGCACCATGGCCACCTGGTCATTGAAATGCGGATGCCCGTACCAGTGATAGATATGCTGATTGCGTGAGCCATCGGTTCGTTGTGCGGCCATTGCGGCCAACTGGTATTCAAGCACTTCAGAGTCGCCGATCTCTTGGAAAGTCAGGCCAAAAGCAATCGGGTCGGTGCCGGTGGCCAGCAAGTCGAACGCTACCGAGTCCAGTACCGGCCCGGACAGTTCCAGCAGGGGCCGCAGCTCTGCTGGTAGCGGGGGCGGGGTGTCCACAGCCTGTGTGGCGGGCCATTGGCTGTTGCTTGTCGATGAGCCTTGAGACAGCGACGTCGTGTTATTCGAGTCGTTGCAAGCGGTTAAAGCAGCTAATAATGAAAGTACGAGAAGGGGCAACAGGCGGTAGCGCATAAGACTCATTTTAAACTGACAGGTGTCCATTAAAGTGTTGCAGGGTAGGGTCAGGCGCGGTTTCTGTCCATAGGCCTTGCCTGCCCACAAGAATTGCCCTAGTCTCATTGACTTGGGAGACATCGACAACCTGCGGTAGGGAACCATGCGCAATACCCCCGTCAAGAAAATTTTTTCGCTATTTCTTTCTTTCCTGTTTGCAATGACCCTTGCGGCCTGTAATGGCGGTGGGGGCAGTGATGCGGGCGGGGCCTTTGGCTCGGGTGGCGGCGCTGGCGGCGGAGGTGGCGGTGACAGCAAGGTCACTGGCGACGGGATTAATATCGTGGCCACCAGCGCGATACTCGATAGTAATGCCGCGAGCGTGGATGACGGTATCGAAATTACGGCCGTGGTGACAGACAAGAACAACAATCTGTTATCAGGCGCAACAGTTACTTTCACAGCGACATCAGGCGCTATTCAGGTACCGGTTGATGCTGTAACCGATGCTAACGGCGAGTTAACCGCAGTGTTGACCACAGGTGGTGACCCAACTGCCCGTACGATTACAGTGACTGCGAAAACGGGTAATAAAACCCGCACAATCGATATTCAGGTAGTAGTTGCTACCGGCACTGGTGGCGGTGGGGCCCCAGTAGCGGCGCTTGCGCTGAATGCCAGTAGTGCACAGATGCCGGCAGATGCAGCGACTCCGAGTTCGTCTGGCGCCGTCACCCTTACCGCCTTTGTTCGAGACAGCAATAACATTGCGATCGAGGGTGCTCCGGTTACTTTTTCAGCGACCTCAGGGCAATTAGCCAATGTTCAGGCTGTTTCTGATGCGAACGGACAGGCAACAGCCGTCCTCACCACAGGTGGGGATCCGACCTTACGTACGATTACGGTTACCGCATCCTCAGGAACAGTGGCGCCTGTCAATGTAATGGTTCAGGTCGTTGCAGGGTCAACTGGTGTTGCTGTATCGCAAATCAACCTGTCTTCGGATAGCCCCAGCCTGGCATCCGATGCCAGTGATCCCGCTGATGGAGTGAAACTGACCGCCGTCGTTTTGGACGCTAATCTGAATCCGATTTCTGACGTGACGGTCAGCTTTTCGACCACCGCTGGTGCGTTGGCGGATATCAGTGCTGTAACCGATTCAAATGGTCGCGCTACGGCTGTGTTAACCACGGGTGGCAGTTCCAGCTTGCCTAGCCCAATTAACGTAACGGCAACTGTGGGGACCATTTCAGATTCGGTTTCGATAGTGGTTGTGAACCCGGTTGCGAGCATTACGCTGCTGAGTTCTTCTCCAGAACTACCCTCTGGTGCAAGTACGCCAGCAGATGGCATTGCCTTAACCGCTATCGCAAAAGATTCCAACGGAAACCTCTCTGCGGGGGTGAATGTAACTTTCAGTGCGCCGGGTGCGGGACTGCAGGTGACCCAGGGGACAACGGATGCCAGTGGTGTAGCCAAGGCGATACTGACCACCGGTGGCAACCAGATGAACCGCAATGTTGCGGTCACGGCTTCCACAAGTGGCACGACGAGCAATACCTTAACGATTGCCGTCGTGGGCACAACCCTGATCATTAATGGGCCTGGTGCCGTGAATGTAACCGATACGGCAAGTTACCAGGTGGTCCTGCTTGATTCGAAATCGAATGGGGTGGCCAGTCAGAGTATTACACTGACATCAGCACTGGGTAATGCGATTACTTCATCTCCGGTAACCACCAACTCCAGTGGCAAGGCCAGCTTTGACTACACGGGCACCAACAGTGGCTCGGATATCATTACCGCGACGGCTACCGGGGTCAGTAGTACGCTGGCTGTCAACGTGGCCAATGCCACGCTGGCCTTCCTGCCGCAGTGTGATGACGGGCAGGACAATGACGGCAATGCGGATACAGATTTCGGCCTCGACCCGGACTGCCAGGATGCCTTCGACAACAATGAACATAAGCCGGGCATTGATCCAGTCTTCGATTTCAGTGACTCAACCCTGCTGACAGTCAGGTTCATGAGTGGCGGTGTGCCGACACCCGGGCGCACCATCAATGTTGTGACGACTCGTGGAGTGCTCGGCGGCGTCACTGACAACGGGGATGGCACCTATACATTCTCGATCGTATCCAATGGTTCGGATGGCGCAGGTGGCGCAGTGGTGACAGCGACTGAGTCCCTGACGGGGTCGAATGCGACAGCCAATATTGTGTTCCGGGCCACGACCCCCGCCTCGTTGGCACTACAGGCCACGCCGGCAACGATTGCGCCGCAGAGCACCAGTACCCTCACAGCGACGGTAAGGGATGCAAGTAATAACCTCGTTGCGAATCAAACCGTGAACTTCGTGATCGTGCAAGACCCGACCGGTGGTCAGCTATCGGCACCCAGTGCGCAGACAAACTCACAGGGTGTGGCGACCGTGACCTACCAGGCCACTACCACAACGAGTGCGAACAACGGTGTCGAGATCAGTGCCGAGGCGGCGGGCTTCCCGGCGGCAACCGATACGACCTTCCTGACCGTCAACGGCCAGGCCCTGTTTATCTCCCTGGGTACCGGTAATGACATAAGCGAGGATGGCCCCACCCGTTACAAACTGCCCTATGCCGCGTTGGTGGTTGATTCGGCGGGTAACCCGGCCCCACCGAATACGGTCTTCTCACTCGAAGTGATTTCGGTCGCTTATCAGAAGGGCACGTTCTCTACTTGTATTCCACCCTGGGTGCCGACCTATTCTGTTGGGGGACCCACCACTGTCTTCGGTGCGGGTTGTCCAAGTGAAGACCTGAATAACAATGGAATACTGGATTCGGGCGAAGACTCGGTCCTGCTGGGTACGGGTAATGGCAATGGCAAACTCGAACCGGGGAATGTCGTCACGGTTCCTAATACCGTTCCCTTGGATACGGATGGCTCGGCCGATTTCGATCTGACGTATACGAAGGATCGCGCGTACTGGGTCAGGGTTACGCTGCGCGCGAAAGCCACGGTAGCAGGGACGGAGTCGGTAGCCGAGGCCACATTCGTGTTGCCTGGGCTGGCTTCCGATTATAACAACTGTGCAGTCGCACCCCCGGGGCAAACCAGTCCTTATGGCACTGCTGCCCTGTGTACAGTTCCCGACTAGTTCAGGTGTCCCAACCACAAAGGCGCGGCATTGCCGCGCCTTTTTTATGCATTGTCTGAACTTGGTGTCCTGATATAGAGTCGAAGCTAACTGGCCACTGCCAAGGATGATTATGCGTTTCCTTTTACTGACATTCACATTATTTGCCTCGGTTGCCTGCGCTGATACGGCCCCGACTGAACCGGCCAGGCTGATTGCCGTATCCGGCAGCGGCGAAGTCGAGGTCATGCCTGACGCGGCCTATATATCCATGGGTATCGAGGCACGCCACCGGGATCTGCAGGCGGCGCGTAAGGATGTGGATGACCGGGTCGCTGCGTTTCTGAGGCTCACCGATAAACTCGACATCGATCGCAAGTTTGTGAAGTCCGCCGGGCTGAACGTACAGCCCGAGTATCGCTGGGAAGACAAGACCCGCAGGCGCTATCTGGATGGCTATATCGTGAGCCGCCAGTTGCAGGTTGATCTGCGTGATCTCGATAAGCTGGGTGCCTTGATGACGCGGGCAGTCGAGGCCGGCATCAACCAGGTCAATCCACCCCATTTCCGCGCTACCAACGAACGTGAACTGCGTCGCCAGGCACTGGCCAGGGCCGCTGAGGATGCCCGCGCCAATGCCAGGGTGCTGGCAGATACCCTGGGCGTGAAACTGGGAGCAGTGCGCTCACTTAATGCCCAGCACGATATACACATGCCGCAACCCATGCACCGCATGGCAGCCATGAGCATGGAAGCTGATGTGATGAGTGGCGAGCAGACTTATCAAAGCGGGCAGATTCGCTATACGGCACGTGTCAGTGCTAACTTCGATATAAACTAGAACGCACTAATCCCGACCAAGGACGGCAAGACGCCATGACGAATCCACTGGTGATTGCTCACCGCGGCCTTAGCAGCCAGCACCCGGAAAATACCTTGCCAGCCTTTGAGGCAGCCGTGCAAACCGGGGCCGACATGATTGAACTGGACATCACGCTGACGGCGGATGGACAGTTCGTGGTGATCCATGACGATATGCTCCATCGCACCACGGGTGCCGGTGGGTTTGTCTGTCACCAGGACAGTCAGCACCTGCAGCAACTGGATGCGGGCAAGTGGTTTGGTGACGGTACATCCAGTGCCATGATCCCAACGATCTACCAGGTTCTGGATCTGATTGCTGGTCGCATCCAGATGAATATCGAGGTAAAGCCCTTCTTTCCACTCAATCAGGCGGGCCGTATGCAGGCGGCGCTCAGTCGCCTGGTCGCGATTATGGATGAGCGGGGGCTGCTGGAATCGGCGATTTTCTCAAGCGTAAATTTTTATCTGCTGGAATACCTGCGTGAGCTGGATAGCGATCTAAGACTGGGGCTGATCTTTCGCCGGCCGCTGACTGACTACAATCCGGAGTTTGTCTGCAGGGCGTTTAATGTATGGTCGCTGCATCCGTTTCACGAACAGGTCGATACCAAAATGCTGGCGTCGATGCATGAGATGGGAGTGAAGGTGTTTCCCTACACCATCAATTCCCGTACCCGCATGCGTGAACTGCTCGAACTCGGGGTGGACGGCATGTTCACCGATGTACCAGAAGTGATGATGGAAGAACTGGCCCGTCGCTAACGTTTATTTGCTCCGGTACGCACCAGGAAGTGCGCCAGCGCCGGCAGTACGAGCACGGCGCCGAACAGGTTGGCAGTGAACATGAAGACCAGTAGCAGGCCCATATCGGCCTGGAACTGCAGGCCCGAGAACAGCCAGGTGGCGACACTCACCAGCAGTGCTACCGAGGTGAATATGACGGCCTTACCCGTGTGTTGCAGAGTGAGATACCAGGACGCTCGCAGGGACTTGCCCCCCTTGATGTGTTTCTCCAGGACACTCCACAGATAGATACCGTCATCCACGCCGATTCCGACACCGAAGGCGACCACCGGCAGGGTGGCCGACTTCATGCCGATATCCACGAGTGCCATGAAGGCATAGGTCATCATCGATACCAGTGCCAGCGGACCGACGATACACAGGATGCTCGACAGGCTGCGGAATGAAAGCCAGATGAATATCAGCAGGACCACATAAACCCACAGCACGACCTCGATTTCCTTGGCCTTGATCTCCTGATTGGTCGCTGCCATGACCCCGAGATTGCCCGAGGCCAGGGCCAGCTTGAGGGGGATGTCGGTATCGATCTGTTTATTGAATTCTTCCGTCGTCTTGATCACGGCATCAATGGTTTCCGCGCGATGATCGGCGGTGAAGATCATGACGGGCATCACGCTGCAGTTGGGGTTTTGCAGCCCCGCCGACGAGGGCACTGGGCTGATGGACTGCACCATCTCGTACTGGTTGCGTGGCAATACTTTCCACCTGGGACTGCCTTCATTCCAGCCGCTACGCACGTTGCGGGCAATCTGTGGCAGTGACACCACCAGCAACACGCCCGGTGTGTTTTGCAGATGCCATGTGTATCGGTCTATTTCAGACATCACGTCATAGCGAATGCAGGCCTCGGGTTCGGTTTCAGCAATCACCTTCATCAGGTCGACACCGATCGCAAAGTTTTCGGTAATGCTGTACGAATCAATGTTGTAGCGACTATCGGGTCGCAGTTCGGGCACGCCGCGCTGGAGGTCACCGATCTTCAGGTCCTGATACAGCCAGATACTGACACCCAGCGTGACTGCGCAGATCGCCACAACGGTCGACGCAGGGCCGGTATCGGTGACGCTGGCCAGGACTTTCCATAACTTGTCGCCCAGCTCCTTGCGCTGGCGTTGGCGGCGGCGGAACTTGTCTTCGTCGTCCAGCTTTACCCAGATCAGGATGATCGGCAGCATCAACTTGTTGGTCACGATAATCGCGCCCATGCCCAGTGCTGCGTTGATGGCCATTTCCTGGATGATGTCGATTTCAATCAGGCCGATAGTGGCAAAACCGATGACATCCGTGATCAGCGCGGTGGTACCCGGAATGGCCAGGCGGCGAAAGGTCTGGATGGAGGCTTCGCGGCTATGCAGACCGTTTTCGGCTACCTCGTTGCCCCAGCCATTGATGTACTGCACGCCGTGTGAAACACCGATCGAAAGCACCAGGAATGGCACCAGGATAGCGAAGGGGTCCAGCCCATAACCGTAGCTGTGCAACAGCCCGAATTCCCAGATGACCGCCACGATGGCCGCGAACATGGGTAGCAGGCTCAGGCGGAATGAACCGCAGAATGCCCACAACAGCAGCATGGTCAGTACTAGCGCGACCACGAAGAATGACACCACCTCGAGTGAGGCATCCGTCACGTCCCCGATGATCTTGGCAAAGCCGATGACGTGGATCGAGATATCTTCGGTGGCGAAACGGGTACGGATCGCCTCCAGCTTTTCTGCGACTTCCCGATAGTCCAGCCGTTCACCTGTTACAGGGTGGCGTTCGAGCAGTTCGGCGACGATCATCGCACCGTTCTGCTGGTTGGCTACCAGGCGGCCGATGATGCCGGCCTTGCCTACATTGCTGCGAATCTGGCGAAACATTGCCTCAGAGGGCTTGTAGTCGCGCGGCACGACATCGCCACCAGAGAAACCGTCTTCAACAATTTCTATGTAGCGCACGCCCGGCGTAAATAATGATTGCACCCGCGAGCGGTCGACACCCGGCAGAAAGAAGACTTCGTCGGTGACTTGCTTGAGCTTGTCGAGGAACTCGGCGTTGTAGATTTCGCCGTTCTTGTCCATGAGCACGACGGAAATCAGATTGGCACCACCAAACGCATCCTCGTACTGCTTGAAAGTCTGCATGTACGGGTGTTTAAGCGGTATCTGCTTCTCAAAGCCGGCATCGACGCCTACCTGGAGGGCCTGGTAGAGCATGAAAAGCGTGAAGGCCAGCAAAATGCCCAGATTCAGTTTGGGCCGCGAATAGATCAACGGTACGACCCGATTCAGAATCTGTTCCTGTGAAATCATCTCACTCCATCCCTTGTGCCGCACTGGCGCTGGCTGAAAAATATGAAGGCTTGTTATGTGCTTGATTATGCACTCTTTCGGTCGTCTGAGTCGAAGCCGGCTTGTACGCAGCTGTGAGCAGAGCGCATAATCAAACAACCTTTAAAACCGACATTTGTTGCAAGGGGATGACATGAGCAAGATTAAGGATTTGAAAGACTTGGTTCAGCAAGCCATTGATGATGGTGCGAATTCGGCCGAGGAAGTGCATAACCGCATCGCCGCGATGCCATTCGATCAGCTGGAAAAAGTCGCTGCTATTGAAGGACTCGTGAAATCTGCCCGTGGGTTGCATGATCAGAGTGTGCAAACGGTCTACGATGCGATTCGCGAGGTGAACCGGCGCGCCTGGAAACTGGCTGATGAGGCATTGGCAAAAGTCAGCAAGGACTGAATTCGGTTAAAATGGCTTTTCTGCCGCAACATGCCCGCTACGCGGGCATGTTTGTTTTTGCCCCGTTGACCTAACGTCCATGCTCAGTATCGGTTCGTATACATTGCCCAACAACCTGATCCTGGCTCCCATGGCCGGGGTGACGGATCGTCCTTTCCGTCTGCTATGCCGGCGGCTGGGTGCAGGTCTGGCCGTGTCTGAGATGGTCGCAGCGAATCCCGATACCTGGCACACCGCAAAAAGCCGTCGCCGGCGAGACCATGTTGGCGAGCCTGAGCCGCGCGTGGTTCAGATAGCCGGTGGCGATCCCGACATCATGGCATTGGGGGCCCGCTTCAATGTGGAGCATGGCGCGCAAATCATTGATATCAACATGGGCTGTCCGGCCAAAAAAGTCTGCAAGAAAGCCGCGGGCTCAGCCTTGCTGTGTGATGAAAAGCTGGTTGCCGAGATCCTGGCTGCCACCGTAGCGGCCGTTGATGTGCCGGTCACTTTGAAGATCAGAACCGGACCGCACCGTGAATGGCGCAATGGTCTGGTTATTGCACGGCTCGCCGAAGAAGCGGGCATCGCCTCGCTGGCTGTCCACGGCCGCACACGCGCTGAGGCATATAAGGGTCATGCCGAATACGACACGATCGCGGCAATCAAGGCCGCCGTCAGTATTCCGGTGATCGCCAATGGCGATATCGATTCGCCGCAAAAGGCCAAACAAGTGCTTGATTACACAGGTGCAGACGGTCTGATGATTGGTCGCGCCGCGCAGGGCCGACCGTGGATATTCAGGGAAATAGCCCACTTTCTGGAGACCGGCGAACTGTTGCCGGAACTGCCGCCGGGACAGGTCGGCGAGATACTGCTCGGGCATCTGGACGGTCTACATGATTTTTATGGCGAGCATCTAGGGGTGCGTATTGCGCGCAAGCACTTGGGCTGGTATCTGCAGGATCGACCCCAAGCCGGCGCCCTGCGCCCACTGTTGATGCGCGCCGAAAGCGCCAGCCAGCAGCGTGATCTTGTGCAGGCCTACTTTGAGGGTCAGTTGCTGCCTGCCGCAGCCTAGTAAATGGTTTTGAGTCTGGCGGTCTATCACGGTATAACTAGCCGCTGAGGTTCGCAGAAACCTTTATGTCTATTTCAAAAATGATTACGAATGTGAGGTCACAGGATGGGATTTCGGGAGTTGAGTAAGCGGTTACTGCTGGCGTCAAGCGTAGCCGTGCTGGGCATGGGCCTGACGGCTTGTGGCAGTGATGATGATGATCGTGAGGTGAACCAATCAGCGGCTGCCAGCAAGCAGGGGCAGTTTGTCGATAGCGAAGTGGCTGGGTTGGGCTACCGTGCCGGCAAGGGTCCTCGCAAATTCACCAACAGTAGCGGTAAGTTTGAATACAGGGCCGGCCAGAAGGTTGTCTTTTTCCATGGCAACACTGTGCTCGGCAAGGCCACTGGTGCCGATGTCGTAACGCCGAATGACCTGGATGGTTGCGATAACACGACCCAAAGCACGCCTGAGGAATGCACCAACAATATTGCCCGTTTCCTGCTGACACATATGGATGTCGGTGACACGCGTATCCAACTGGATGCCGCTGCATTTGCCGATGCCAATGCCATGGCAGCAGTCAACTTTGACGTTGATCCGGACCTGTTCGGAACGGTTAATGATACCGACAACCCCGATTTGCCTGCCTACATTGACGAGCATAAGGGCGAGGGTCGTAGCGGCATGGTCAGCGAGGAAGAGGCCAGCGAGCACCTGCGCTGCTCCGAAGAGGATGTGGCAGCAGGCCGTGACCCCGATGGCGTCTGTGACGCTGCGGGCGACGGAGATGGCGATGGCGATGGCGATGGTGACGGCGATGGTGACGGCGATGGCGATGGCGATGGCGATGGCGACGGGGGCACGGGGCTATGTTTCCCAGAGGACCCGACGGGCCAGCTCTGCGCTGAACAATTGTGTGCGGTTCCTGAGATTGGACCGGCCATTGTGGAAGGTGCAGGCAGCAGTTGTACCGGTGGTGATGGCGGTGGCCCCAGCCCGCTTGATCCGGCCGCCTTGTGCGCCATTCCAGAAATTGGTCCGGCCATAGCAGAAGGTGCAGGCGCTACCTGTCCAGACACGGGTGGGGATACCGGCGGTGGCCTGTGCTTCCCGGAAGACCCGACGGGTCAACTGTGTGCTGAACAGCTGTGTGCGGTTCCGGAAATCGGTCCGGCTATCGTGGAAGGGGCGGGCAGCAGTTGTACAGGCGGTGATGGCGGTGGCGCCAGCCCGCTGGACCCGGCTGCTCTGTGCGCTATTCCTGAAGTTGGAAAACCGATTGCAGAAGGTGCCGGCGCGACATGTCCAGATGCGGGTGATGGCGGTGATGGAGGCGATCCATTACTTGGCTGTGATCCGGCCTTTGGAACAGGACAATGTATCTAGACCGCGAGGCTTGATGTGATCAGAAGGGGCGATTATTCGCCCCTTCTTTTTTGGCCCGGAAATTTCCTGGCTGATTCGAACATGGGCAGCTTGGGTCACATATTGCAACTTGCATGCAGCCGAGGGTGGTCTATAACTGTGTAATCACCATACAAACACAATAATGCCTGGGGCGGACGGTAAGAGGGGGCGGTATGAGTAAGTACAGAATCCTGAGTCTGGACGGTGGTGGAGTGCGTGGGCTGGTGACCGTGGTTATCCTGGAACGTCTTCAGCAGACATTTCCGGGTCTGCTCGGC
>JBFKKS010000070.1:0-10928 GCA_041630955.1 Nevskiales bacterium | reverse complement strand
CATAGACCTTGTTAGGCACATAGCTTAGTTCAGACTGAAAATCATCCAGGGCCAAGCGTCCCCACGCCTGAGTAATACTGGAAACAGTCACCACACGCGCTTGCGGGTTTCTGGCCATAACGGGCAGCAGGTCAGCAGTCAATGCGTAATGGCCCAGAACACTGATAGCCAGGGTCAGTTCGAAGCCACCCCTGGTTTCCGTACGGCGCGCAGGAGGATAGATTCCGGCGTTGTTGATAAGCAGGTTGATGTCTGGATGTGCACCAAGCAACCATTCAGAGAAGGAACGAATGGCCGACAAGTCTGCCAGATCCAGGCAGGAGAATAGGACCGTCGCACCAGGCGCCAATGCCCGCAGCTCAGTAGCGGCCGACTCTCCCGCTTCCGCGTTCACGTCAACTATCAGGATATTGGCGCCATGCTGTACAAGCGCCCTGGCTGTGGCCAGTCCCAACCCCTTGGCACCGCCAGTAATCAGGGCGGATTTACCAGTCAAATCGGGAATGTCTTTCAACGTCCAGTCTGCGCCAGTTTCGACAGGCGCAGAAAGCCCGGACATGTCCGGGCAGGTTTCAATGTTCGGCTCAGGTAAGTGGTTATGAGCCACAGGGCTTATCTCTGCCCTAGGCTACCGGTCCGACTTCAACGACCAGCCCTTCCAATTCGTCATTCATCTCTATCTGGCACGACAGCCGCGAGTTGGGCCTGACTTCAACGACCTCACCAATCGCTTCCAGCATCATCTCTTCGTCCTCGCCCTTGGCGGCAAGGCGATCGACCCATGCGGCATCCACGTAGACATGGCAGGTTCCACAGGAACAGATTCCGCCACAGGTCCCTTCAACGTCCATGTCCTCATCACGCAGGGTTTCCATCAGAGGCACACCATTCGGTGCTTCCAATGTGTGTTCCCCGCCATCGCGGTCCTTGATCTTTACTTTTGCCATCTCTAATCGCCAGATTGAAAACACCCCGACCTGGGCCGGGGTGTGTTGGTTTCGGGGTCCAGGTCTATTCTACTCGGAGTAGCCAGAACCTTCGTAGAACTTGCTGAAGAACTTGCGATATTGAACGATCGGTCCATCGCCGTCACACAACAGCGGGTTCGGACGGTACTTCTTGTTGTTCCAGACAATGAAGTCAACCTCTTCGAAGCCTGCGCTATCTTCACCGTCTGCAGATCCCACCATATGCTGTACGAGATGCTGAGCAATCATGGCTTCCTTGGTGCCTTCCTCGTACTTCTTGTGAGTGAAACTCATGCGAATGACACTGTTTTCGCGATCGACTGGCTGGGTGTAGTTAACCATGGTGGCGGTCACGCCCTCATGTGAAAACTTGTACACATTCAGCCCCGGCCCGAACATCTTGCCCACGATGTGACCATGGTTCATGTCCACGTTGTAATAGGGCCAGTCAAAGCTGTATTCGGCATGTGGGATTTCCTTCTCACCATGCAGGAAACGCAGGTGCGCAAAGTCCACGCCGTTTTCAGCAATTTCCTGAATGGCCGTGGCAGCCGTCCACTCCCCACGGTGCGGCTTCACGTAGTTTTCGGTGTCTTCCAGTTCGGGAATCGACGGTAGCTCCCACTTCGGCTCATCACCGTTCGGGTGATACCAGCAAAAGATCATGCCCCAGCGCTCATCAACCGGAAGCGCACGCAAAATCGGCTGCTTCTTGCAGATTGGCGGGGTCACCTTGCCGTAGGGGATGTCCTTGTTCCAGCCCTCGGCATCATATTGCCAATGATGGAAAGGACAGCGGATATTGTCACCACAAACCTTGCCGCCGTGGCCCATATGGGCGCCCAGATGCGGGCAGTAAGGGTCAGTCATACCCACCTTACCGCTCTCACCACGGAAAAGAATCCACTCCTGGTCCAGAACATTGACGTTGCGGACTTCTTCCTTGGCCAGGTTCTCCGAGTAGTCCACGAAGAACCATCCCATTGGAATGGGGAACGGGCAACGCGCCAGATCCTTGGCGCCCTTATTCAAATTGGCATGAGAGTCACTCACTTCTATCTCTCCTAATTTCACTGCACCAGGGCAGTTGTTAAGTAATTTTAAACCGGCGGTTCTGCTACCAGAATCCTAGCATGCCCTTTCACGTCGTCCTGTACATACTCCGAAAGCAGCAGATTATTCAAAAAATGTCACAGCCTGCTCATTGAGTGGAAAGCTTAGCGAATTAATGAATTTCGCAGATTCACTCAAATGGATGAAGCAAGGCTTCAAACAGGTAGCCAAACTGAGTCCACTCGAAATTCCGTATCGAAACATCATCAGGTGACGAGCCATGGCAACCGCAATCAAATCGACCAAAGCCTACAAGATAGAGGCGCACAGCCCGCCCGAACGTTTTGCCCGTGGCTGGCATTGCCTGGGTCTCGCCGACGATTATAAGGACGGCAAGATTCACGGTATCAATATCTTTGGTACACGAATCATCATTTTCCAGAAACAGGACGGCTCCCTGTCTGCAATGGATGCCTGGTGCCCGCATATGGGTGCCGATCTGGCACTGGGGCGGGTTGAGAATGATTCAGTGGTGTGTAAATTCCACAACTGGTCATGGGGCTGCGACGGGGCCTGCAATGATATCCCCTACGCCAAAACCATCCCCCCCAAGGCCCGCATCAATACCTGGGAACTGTGTGAAGAGAATCAGTTCCTGTTCGTATGGAATGATCCGGAAGGCAATGCCCCCACAGCTGACGTTGCCATTCCTCATATGCCGCAGTGCTTCTCTGATGAATGGTCGGACTGGTCGACCGTCAAGTGGGACATCAACATCAACTGCCGCGAGCTGATCGATAACGTTGCCGACATGGCCCACTTCGGCCCTGTCCATGGCGGTACCGGCACAGTGTATTTCGCCAATATCTTTGAGGCACATAAGGCCACACAGATTATGGTCGGCACATTCCCTAACCTGAGTGAGGATGATTTCCTGACCACCGTCGCCACCTACTATGGTCCGGCTTATCAGATCACCCAT
Source organism: Nevskiales bacterium (assembly GCA_041630955.1). Taxonomy (GTDB): domain Bacteria; phylum Pseudomonadota; class Gammaproteobacteria; order Nevskiales; family CAJXLF01; genus JBFKKS01. The sequence goes on along the minus strand of JBFKKS010000070.1, from coordinate 7,925 downwards.
ATGTTTGGCCAGATGCAGGGCGTACCGGTTGAATCCATCCTGATGAACTCGCATACCCCGGTCGATCAGAACAGCTTCGAACTACGCTTTGGCGTCATCGTCAAGAAATTCCCCGGCATGACCGAGGAAGCCTGCGCTGAAATGGTGAAGGGTTATGTCGATGCAACCAACAAGGCTTTTGGAGAAGATGTCGAGATCTGGCACAACAAGGTACGCGTCGATAATCCACTGCTTTGCGACAGCGATGGCCCGGTTATACGGCTGCGCCAGTGGTACGATCAGTTCTATCAGGATGCCGACACGGTTTCCGAAAAACTCAAGACACGCAAGGAACTCGAAATCGACAAGGGCTGCCCGGACGAGGTCAAGCCGCCCATGGCACATGCCTTCGAAAGCTGATTTGGATGCAGGTCGCTCATGTTAGCGACCCTGCAGGCGCGAGGTTGCCCCATGGGTGCTCACCATTGCCGTCAGCATGTCGTTTCGATGCTAAAGCGATACCAGATTGCTGGCCACAGAAAGCCTGAATAACCGGATGCCAACCCTGCGCCACATGCCCGGATCCATGACTATTCGCCTGGTATTGACCGGCCTGCTACTCACCACCACTGCCTGCAGTGATAATGATGAGCACGTTGCCAGGCCCTCTGCCGGGAACGAACCCGGGCAGGAAACCGAGCAGGAGAGCCAGCACAGCGGACCAGTGAGCGCCACTGACAGCGACAATGCGGACATGTTGTTCCGACACTTCAGCCAGTACCTCAATCCAACGGAATAAAGCACATGCCAAGGCGTTTTATAAACAGGCTTTTCACCGCAGCCTGCCTTCTCTTGCTAGCCATGCCGGCATACTCCGCTGGCATGACATCCCACGCAATGATGGGAGATATGGCCCGTTTCCACCTGCCTCCCGGGCATCCGCTGATTGGCTTGCTGGAAGCGCATCGTCCGGCGCTGATTGCCGGTGCCATGTACCCCGACGGCGGGTACTTCACCGGCAGTGGCTTTGAAGGTGACCGGGACCTCGCTGAAACGGCGCACTGGGATGGCTTCGTCAATGAACTGACCGGGGTTGCCCATGAGGCAGGCTGCGGAGATCTGACACCCGATGCCTGGGACGCCCTGCCCATCCTTGGTGGCACAGTCGACTGGCTGGCTGACGAAATTGGCCGTGAGTCGTCGGTAATACCGGTTCGCATCGGCGAAAGCTGCGGCTATCTGGTGGCGTTCCTCATGGGTATAGCCGCCCATGGCATGGGCGACGAAGTCTGGGATGCCCTGTTCGAACCCAGCGTCTATCAGCGCAATGAAATGCAGGGTGACGATGCAACCCAGACGACATCGCCCGGCTATACACTGGACAGCGTACCGCCAGGTGCCGACCCCAGCGTTGGCAAGGCCATTCGAGAGGCACTGGGCGATGAAGCCTTTAATGCCCTGTCAGAAGGTTTCAAGGTCATCAATGGCGTGGAATACGCCATGGATGTGATCGCCATACGCGACCAGTTTGCCTGGGATGAAATCCCGGCCCTGGTCTTTCCACCCGCAGACTTCCTGGTTGAAGCCTATACCCGCCAGGGCAAGGCCTTTGATGCAGCAGCTGTTCAGCGTGCCGCTGCGGGTACCCGCCTGATTGTCGCTGCAGAACGCATTGGTTCGGCTCTCGACTATGTCCGCGTGCGTGAACAGATGCCCTATTCCGTGCAGAACTACCTGACCGGGTCAGGTGGCATTCAGGACTCCGCCCGTTATATTGCCGGCTACTACGAGCACCTGTGGGATCGCGTCGTCAACGGGCCCGACCAGGCCCGGCAGCCTGCCGTTGTGGGGGTACACCCGCGACCCGGTGAAAGCGGCCTGCCAGCCACTGCCTGTGCCAATGACGGTCCGTTCAGTAACTGCCAGGACGACAAGCGCCCCATCGCTGACCGTTATATCTACGTGTCCCTTTCGGGCAGTATGGGCAGTGATTACAGCGAACTGAAGGATGCCTTCGCCGTGTACGATGAACTCGGCAACAAGCTGGCGGTCAGGCTAACCCAGTTACCGCCCTGGGCTACGCCCATGGATGCCCATGGCTTTCGCATCGAACTGCTGGACAAGAAACTCAAGCCCAACCATCGCTATACGGTGGTGGTCACGACACAGTTGTACGATCGGCGCGGACCGGCTCATCCCAAGGCAAAACTGGCTGAACCCATGGTCTGGCATTTCAGCACGGGTCCCGAGTAGTCTCGTTATCCCGAGACTCGCATGTCACCGGGGCCCCAGTAGGCCTTCATTGAGGTGTATTTTCCCTCTTCATTGAAGGTCATTACATCAATTGCACTGATTACCATGTCCTGCCCCTGGTAGTTCAGGTGCACGTCAAACGCCATGGCAGCAGCGTTGCCATGCGATGCCCTGATCGGTGCAGACAACTTCAGCTTGGCACCGGTTTCCAGCGCAGTTTTATAAAACTCCGCTATCTGTGCGCGTCCTACCTTGGGGTCCGAACCGACCGGATCCTCCACCGTGGCGTCATCTGTATATAAATTCACGAGTGCGTCCAGGTCAGCACGTTCAAACGCGTCGACGTATGCCTGCATGGCAGCACGCATGGTCTCTTCACTGGGCATGATATAGCTCCTCTAGAAGGCTAAATTAGTAGCTGATATTGATACAAGCCACTCTAACAACTGTATGCTCTATCTGATTACCCCAATCAGACGACCGACCAGACTTGATAGCGGGCTTTGAATGCGTCTGGCCCAATACTGTAATCTTTTGATATTGTGAGAATTGATAACGATAGGCCAACAGGTCAAACAGGCCTGTGTCACGCATCCGTCGATAACCCTTCCTAAGTAGCGAGCAATATGGATTCAGCGCCTCTGAAAGATAGCGACTACCCGATTGGGCCAGCCAAGCTGGACCTGCTCGTGGCTGCCATCTATGAGGGCATCAATCAAACGCCACCCTGGAACAGTGCGCTGGAAGTCTTGCGTGAGCTGTTGAATGCGGCCCATGTCACGCTCATGCTGCGCCCGCCCTCTCAGGAATCAAGCGGCGTCATGATCAGTGCGGGGGAGGTCGACGAAAAAGCGACCGTGTCCTACGAGACACATTTCTTCGCCATCGACCCATTTGTGAGCTTGCCAGAGGGCAAGATCGTGTCTGCCGAAGACCTGCTGGGTAAAGAGAAATGGCTTGAAAGCGCCATGTACAAGGAATATCTCAGCCCGCTTGGGATTCGTCACCTGTTGGGTGCAGACATCTCGACTGACGATGGTATTCAGTGCCAGATTCGAGTTACCCGCCCACCCGAAGGCAAGCGCTTCGCTGACAAAGACCATAAGTTGATCTCCATTGCATTGCCACACTTCAGGCGTGCTATCGGGCTGCATGCGCAAATGGATTTCCTGGAATGTGAACGCCAACTGTATTCCGGCGCGATGGAACGCCTGCTGCTGGGCATGGTCAGCCTCGACCAGAATGGCGACATCATTCAAATGAATCCCGAAGCCCAACGAATCCTGGACGAGAAAGACGGCATCCAGCTAACCAGCAAGGGCATCAAGGCCTCCAAGCATAGCGAGAACCAGGAGCTACAGAGCCTGCTGCAGGAGGCCATCGCAGGTGGTATTTCCGATTCCGAGCCTTCTGTCGTAGAAGCGATGTCGATTACCCGACAGTTTGACCGGAGCAGACTGGGAATTGTCGTGCGGACCATTCCTATGGGGGAGTGGTCAGGCGCGGGCAAACGACCCGCTGCTGTCCTGTTCCTGCGTGACCCCGACTACAACAGCGCCGAACCTATTCAGGAAGTCGTACAACGTGTGTTTGGCCTGACCCGCATGGAAGCGGCACTGGCTGTGCTGCTGGCCCGCGGATATACGCTGGATGAAGCCGCTGAGGAACTCAATGTTCGGCGCAATACCGCACGCACGCACCTGCGCTCCATTTTCGGCAAGACCGGTGTTTCCCGCCAGACCATGCTGGTCAGGTTACTACTACAGAGCGTGATCTCGCTCGGTTGAGCGGTTCAGTCCCCGCGGCTCTTATGCGCTACCTTGTAGGCATTGGCTTCCCAGTTCACTCCATCAAACTGGGTAATTTGGATTGCATCAGCAGCGGTATCAAGACAGCGGACATTGATGTCAATTCCGTCCGGATTTGAGCGGGGCGTGTAGAACGGCTTTACCCCGCAGACCTTACAGAACGTATGTCTGGCCACGCCAGTGTTGAACGTATACGTAGTTAGGGAATCCCCTCCCCTGGTCAGCCTGAACTTGCTAAGTGGGCGAATCAGGTGAAGAAACCCGGACTTTGAACAGATCGAACAATTACATTCTTCTGCTTCCAGTACTGCAGGCGCTTCGACCTCGAAAACCACGGCGCCACAATGGCAGCTGCCCTGATAAATCCTGGAATCGGACATACCCGTAATCCTACCCGCTTATTTTCAGCGCCAGAAACAACAACGGCACCCGAAGGTGCCGTTGCGTACTTCAGGTTCGCAATCGGTTAGATTGCTACAACCTTATTAGCACATGGGCCTTTCTGGCCCTGGCCCACTTCGAATTCAACGGCTTGGCCGTCATTCAGAGTGGCGTACTCGCCATTCGTCTGAATCTCTGAATGGTGCACAAACAGGTCTTTACTGCCGTCTTCCGGGGTAATGAAACCATAGCCCTTGTCGGCATTAAACCACTTAACAGTACCTTTACTCATAACAACTTACTCTAATAATGTGGTGAATAATTAAAATGATTACACATCGAATTCACCGTTTCGACATGAAATTAAACGCTGCTAAGTAGTTAAATACTGTCTGTGCCGTGGCACCTTAGGAGCCATTACTTCACTCTGAAAAAAGACTGAAGCGTGGCCCGCAAGTAACGCATTTGCCTAAAAAGCAGCACACACTATAACACCCCCTGCCATTCCGCGCTGATTTGTTTTTCTAAACAGTTAATTAGGTCTGCCTCATAGCTTTTTCAGTGAAAGCCCCGTTGCGGGAAATGAGCATGTAGCCTGCCAAGCGCATCAGCATGTCTGGCCAGAATCCACTGCGACGAACAACAACCCACCAGTCCCCCTCGGTGTGATCCTGGGGTAGTTGTGAAGAATCAGTTCTGACATACCCCCCTTATGTAATGCGGCAGGTCGCCGCTGCAGCAACGCATGGGTCAAAACGGCCACACCCAAGGTGCGATCAGCACGGTTACGACCGCCATCAGGACATTCAGGGGAATGCCCAAACGCAGGTAATCAGAGAATCGATAGCCGCCTGGCCCGTAAACCATCAGGTTGGTCTGGTAACCAATCGGGGTTGCGAAGCTCGCTGAGGCGGCCATCATGATCGCGAATATAAAGGGGCTGAAGCTGACCCCCAGACCCAACGCCACCGCTTTTGCGATGGGGAACATCAATACAGCGGCTGCGTTGTTCGTGACAACTTCCGTGAGCAGGCTGGTCAGAAGATAGATAGCCAATAACGCAAAAAGCGGGTTCGACCCGGCCAGCTCCACTCCCTGCTGTGCAATGACATTCGAGGCACCCGTCTGTTCCAGTGCCTGCCCAAGTCCCAGCGATGCACCGATCACGATCAATACCTGCCAGTCTATATTCTTGCGGGCAGTCGCCGAGGTTGTACACCCAGCTGCCAACATAAGACCCGCAGCCACCAGTGCTGCAATCAGGATCGGCACCCCCATGACAGAGGCGGCCAGTACCATTGCGCCCAGTATGAGCAGTGCAACGCCTGCACGCTCATGCCTTGGTGGCTTGGCGCCATCCAGGGCACTCACCAGCAAAAAATCACGAGAATTGCGGTGCACTTCGACAAACGCAGGCCGCGCTTCCAGCAGCAAGGTATCACCAGCCCGTAGTTCAATATCACCGATTTTTCCGGTAACGCGTTTGCCGCCACGTGCAACCGAGATCACCACGGCCTCATAGTTTGAACGTACGCGGGCATCGCGAATGGTTTTGCCTACCAGGGGTGAGGTATCAGACACCACTGCCTCTATCAGACGTCGCTCCGGGCGTGGACTTTCGATCTTGAATATCTGATCAGGCGCGGGTAGCAGGCCACGGATTCGATACAGGTCTATTACGGAATCAACCATACCTACGAAGATCAGTCTATCCCCACCATGCAGTCGTTCATTCGGTGCAACCGCCGGTAGGATCGTGCCCTCTCGCTCGATCTCAGCCAGGTACAGGCCGGGCAAGTGACGCAGCCCCGCCCGTTCAATGGTTCGACCGACGATGGCACTGCCCGGCTCTACCAGCATTTCTACTGCGTATTCCTTGGGATTGACCGGCTCGGCTGCGATCGGCTTCCTTTCCGGTAGCAACCAGCGGCTGGTTAGCAAGATGAACAGCAGTCCAATTACGGCACTGGGCAGACCAACCCAGGCAATCTCAAAAAACCCGATTGAAGCGAGGCTCGCATCATCGTCGACCAGTCCGGAAATAATCAGGTTAGTGCTGGTTCCAATGATGGTACAGGTCCCCCCAAGTATTGCTGCGTATGAGAGGGGTATCATCAACTTGGACACGGAGAATCGTTGCCTGCGTGCCCACTCCTGTACTGCCGGCACCAGCATTGCCACCATCGGTGTGTTGTTCAGAAAGGCCGACAGGCCCATGACCGGCAACATCAAGCGTATCTGTGCGCCTCTTACGGTCCGCGGATGTCCTAAGAGCCGGTCTGACCAGGCACTTACCGCACCTGTTTCTATAAACCCCGAGACAACAACGTACAGTACGGCCACTGTGGCCAGCCCTGTATTGGAAAAACCGGAAAAAGCCTGGGCAGGAGACAACACGTCAAGCACAAGTAACAGCGTCAGCACTGCCATCAGAATCAGATCAGGCCCGATCCGCGTAAAGGCCATGGCCAGAAGCGCGATCAATACCCCAGAGACTGTGATCCAGGCGTCAACGCTCATTCATACACCGCGCTTCTCGAATTAGATTAAGCAAGTATTTACACCTATTTTCTGCGGAGTGGTCAAATAACAGCTGATGTGAGTCAGAACCAGCTGCCTTGCCGGCCCTTTTAATTAGGCTGAGGAACAAGCATCAACCTTGCCGTGCAAATACTGAGGTCGATCCGGGTTGTAGCCATTGTTCCAGAAAGCGCAACCGGCTCACAAAGAACAATACTTAATCGACCCTACCCTCGCCGCTGATGATTGTCATCAAGAATCTGGGGGGAATGTGCACCCACTGAAAAATATGCGCCCTGCTACATCACCTCGCGTTTCACCATGCAGTAGCCATTCCAACTATCCGCTTGTTACAGCTTTCGGTCATGGTGGTGGCGGGTCAGCCGGAAACTGAACATAGGGGTCCGCCGGCTTTTGGCCGGGAGGCAGGTACGCAGGAGCAGGCTTTCCGGCAGGCCCCAGGAGCCTGACAAAGTGGTACAGGGCGCGCAGATCAGATTCCGACATGTCCCGTAAGGCAAACCAGGGCATGGGGGGGCGGAATTGCGAAGTCCTGGCAATCTGCAGCCATTGTTCTTCACTTAAGCGGCTAAAGACCAGTCGTAGATTACTGGCATAGGTCGTGCCCCAGGGACCACGCCACCCCAGCTCATCCCCGATCAGCCATAGTTGCTCGGGCACATTGCCCCCGCTGGAGGCATAGCCAGGAGTGTGGCAATCATTACAGCCGGCTATCTGGGCTATGTAACGACCCTGCTTAATCTGGGCATCGTTAGCTGCTTCACCCGCCCGTGCCGGGCTAAATGGCTGGATAAGCAGTGCCAACTTGAGCACAACGGGGAGCAAAGCAGGGATAAACTTGTCGTACCAGGAAGCGGTACTGAAGATAGTTGCGCAAAGGGCCATACAGGCCTCCTACACAGGAACGATCAGGCTTGACCGCGCCAGAAATATAGCGCTTTCTACATACAAGTCAATAGGAAT
>JBFKKS010000069.1:0-10946 GCA_041630955.1 Nevskiales bacterium | reverse complement strand
TCTTTACCTCGGGCAGTACGGGCCGGCCCAGGCCCAACCTCAAGACCTGGCAAGCATTGCAGGTCGGAACCGGGATGGCGGCAGAACGTTTTTTGGCAGGCCTGCAAGGGCCGCCGCATATTCTGGCTACGGTTCCGCCGCAGCATATGTACGGACTGGAAACGACGGTATTGCATTGCCTATTCAGTGGCGCGGTGATGCATGCAGGACGGCCGCTTTATCCGGAGGACGTGCGCATTGCTCTGGCCGAACTGCCATCGCCCAGTGTGCTGGTTACGACACCGGTTCACCTGAGCGCTTTCGTCAGATCCGGCCTTGTATTTCCTGCGCCGGCATTTATCGTGTCTGCCACCGCACCGCTGGACAGTGAACTGGCCCAGGCAGCCGAGGACCTGTTCGCGGCCCCGGTAATGGAAATCTACGGATGCACCGAGGCGGGCAGTCTGGCCAGCCGGCGTAGTCTGGGCGGAGAGCGCTGGCGCCTCTATCCCCGAATGACGCTGAAGGTGACAGGAGGCAAGGCATTGCTTGATGGTCCCCAGCTGGAAGAAACCGTACCGTTGCAGGACATCATCGAGCAGTTTGATGCCGAGCACTTTGCCCTGCGCGGACGCAATGCGGACATGCTCAATATCGCAGGCAAGCGGGCCTCGCTGGCTGATCTGAATCGACAGTTGCTGGCCATTGACGGCGTGACTGACGGGGTGATCATCCAGCCCGATGAAACTGGCGATACGCCGGTTAAGCGACTGGCGGCGCTGGTGGTGTCCCGCGATCTGGATGAGGGGCAGATCATGAGCGCACTGCGGGAGCGAATGGACGCCGTCTTCCTGCCCCGACCGTTGTATAAAGTGGCGGCCTTGCCGCGAAACGAAACCAGCAAACTGCCGCGCAGAGCGGTGCTGGCCATGCTCAGGCAAATGGAAGCCCAGTCAAGATGAGCGAACAACAGGATATCGACTGGCAGGGGCCTACCGAGGTGATCGCGGCAGATCATCCAAGCCTGACCGGGCATTTCCCGGGTCGACCAGTGGTGCCGGGCGTGGTGTTACTGGACTGTCTGCGAGTAGCACTCACCCATCAGCGTCCGCAGTGGTCACTGGTCGGCCTGCCCAACGTCAAGTTCATGAGTCCGCTACTGCCCGAACAACCGTTCTGCCTGTCCATACAGGGCAGTGCACCCCGCCTGCGTTTCAGCATTCGATCAGGTGAGCGTGTTCTGGTGCAGGGGCAGCTGGAGGTGGCCGTTTGACTCAGGGCTGGAAACGACAACCTGAGCGCAGCAATCCGCGGACGCTGCGACTGATTCGCTGGATCGCCCTGCATCTTGGGCGTGGCGTCAGCCGCCTGTTGCTGATTCCTATCGTGGGTTATTTCCTGCTCACTTCGCGCGTGGCCGTTCGTGCCTCACGCGATTACCTGCCGCGCGTGCTGGGCCGGCCTGCAAGCTTGATAGATGTGGCGCGGCATATGCATAGCTTCGCCTGCACGATTCTGGATCGAGTGTTTCTGCTCACTGATCGCTTCGATGAACTGGACATTCGGGTTCATGGCGAGGACCTGGCGCGGCAATACGGCCTAGCCCCGGGAGGCTGTCTGCTGGTGGGTTCGCACCTGGGCAGTTTCGAGGTGATGCGCGCCCTTGGCATCAAGCAGCCTGAGGTGAAGGTCCGCATGTTGATGGCGCGCGGGCAGAACGAAATGATCACTCAGATACTGGAAGCCCTGAACCCGGGCATCGGGCAACACATGATCGATACCAGCGGGGGCGATGCGGATACGGCCTTGCGCATCAAGGCGGCACTGGACGAGAACTGCATGGTCTGCCTGTTGGGAGATCGCGTGAATTCAGAGAAAGAGAAGTCCTCGGCCTGCGATTTTCTGGGCGGCCAGGCGGAGTTTCCCCTGGGCTGGCTATTACTTGCCGGGGTGCTGGGGGTGCCGGTGCTGCTGTGCTTCGGGTTGTATCGGGGGGGCAGGCGTTACGATATTCACTTTGAACTGTTAAGCGAAAGGATCACTCTTAACCGGACAAGCCGGGAGGATGATGCCGCGGTCTGGGCGCAGCGCTATGCTGATCGCCTCGCCTACCATGCGCAGTCCGCTCCGTATAACTGGTTTAACTTCTTTGATTTTTGGGAGCGCCGTGAACACTGAACCAAGTATCCGTACGGCCAGTCCAGGTTTTGCCTGGCGATTTTGCCTGGCGCTGGGTTTGCTGCTCGGGTCTAATCTGGCGCAAGCCTGGGGGCTTTCCGATGTGATTGCCGGCATTGCCCGTCATTCGACCGGTGAGGCGCGCTTTACCGAGATCAAGTATCTCAGCGCGCTGGACCAGCCACTGCGTGTACAGGGAGAAGTGCAATTTACCCCGCCCGATCACCTGCAACGCAAGGTCACCTCACCTTATAGCGAGACCATGACCGTGGCAGGAGGCATGCTGACCTTGCAGCGCGAGGGCGAAAAACCCCGTGAGCTGGCGCTGGATGACAGTCCGGCGATGGCCGCCTTTGTGACCGCGTTTCTTGCCACCCTGGCGGGCGACCAGGCCTTGCTTGAGACGCATTACGACCTGGCCCTTTCGGGTGATGAGAGCGCCTGGTCCATTGACCTGACACCGCGCGACAAGAAGCTGGCTAAACGCGTCACCCTGATACGGGTGGCCGGTGCGGGCCAGCGCCTGCATTCGTTCGAGACCCAGCAGGGCAACGGTGATCGGTCAGTAATGCTGTTCTCGTTGCTTGCCCGCTGAGGACGCAGCCTTGCGCATACCCTTGCTTGTAGCCTGGCTGGCTGTACTGGGTCTGGCCGCAGGCTGGTTGACCATGCATCTCAAGCCGGCCACCGACCTGACCGCGTTCTTGCCGGCGCAGGCCAGCGCCGAACACGCCATGCTGCTGGATGAGCTGCGCGACGGCGCTACGACAAGACTGATCCTGATCGCGATCGAGGGCGCCGATAGCGAGGTACTGGCTGCGGCCAGCAAGCAGTTTGCGACCAGCCTGCAGTCCCGATCGGAATTGCGGCGCATTGATAATGGTCAGCGTGGCGATGATGACCGCTTGCTGTCGCTTGCTCTGGCACAGCGTTATTTGCTGACCCCGAATGATGTATCCCAGCGCCTGTCTGAACAGGGCTTGCACACAGCCCTGCGGGCACGCCTGCGGGACCTGGGCTCGGCAATGGAGATGGCAGTCAAGGATTTGTTGCCCGTCGATCCTACCCACGAAACCCTGGCCGTACTCGACAACTGGCGCCCGTCCAACGAGCCCAGTCGGCGTCATGGCGTGTGGTTTGATGCGTCAGGCCGACGCGCATTGCTGGTTGCCGAAACCGTGGCCCCCGGGTTTGATCTTGACGGTCAGGCCGCCATCGTGACGGCACTTCAAACGACATTTGATCGCGAACTCAGGCAGCCCGCTCCCGCTGAACTGAGTCTGCTCATGACCGGCCCAGGGCCTTTCGGCGTACGCTTACGTGATACCACGCAATTCGAGGCACAGCTGTTCAGTACGGTGGCCGTGGCGGTGTTGCTGTTGCTGCTCTGGCTGATTTATCGCAGCGTGCCGCTATTACTGTACGGCGGCTTGCCGCTGGCCAGTGGCATGCTGGCGGCACTGCTTTCCGTACAACTGCTGTTCGGTGGTATTCACGGCATTACCCTGGCTTTCGGTGCGACCCTGCTGGGCGTGGCGATTGACTACCCTCTCCACCTGTTCAGTCACCGCAGTGCTGCCGAATCAGCCGTCCAGGGAGTTCGCCAGATCTGGCCGACCCTGCGCCTGGGGGTCTTGAGCACCTGTATTGCCTATCTCACGCTGCTTCTGAGTGATTTTCCGGGGCTGGCGCAACTGGGCCTGTTTACGGTGGTGGGCTTGCTGGTGGCGGCTGCCTCCACGCGCTGGTTACTGCCCCGGCTGTTGGACAGGCCGCGCCAGGATGTGGCCCAGGGTATGGCGTTGCACTGGCAGCGATGCTTGCGGCAGGTGCGGCTGCCGACTTACCTGCTGGGCCTGCTGGTGGCGGCGGCGGTGATGGTTCTGGCCATTGGATACAAGGGCCTGTGGCAAAATGACCTGGCCGCGCTGACACCCGTGTCTGCCGAGTTGCAACAGGCAGACAGTGAGCTGCGCCAGGCACTGGGTGCGGCCGAGCTGCGCCATCTGCTACTGGTCGAGGCAGGCGACCAGGAAACCGTACTCCAGCGCTGTGAACAACTGGCCACCGAACTTCAGCCACTGATCGAACAGGGGCAACTGCGTGGCCTGGATCAACCGGCCCGTTATCTGCCGAGCCTGGCAAGCCAGCAGGCACGGCAGTCCGCCATTCCCGAACCAGCCACGTTGCGCCGCAACCTGGCGGTGGCCAGTGCCGGAATGCCTTTTCGCGACAAGCTGTTTGAGCCCTTTCTGGCGGATGCCGCGGCTGCCCGGCGGGCCACACCGGTTACAGCCGGGACTTACGAGGGTACCTTTATTGCCGGACAGTTAAATGCACTGCTGAAACCTTTCGCCAAGGGTTGGCGGGCGCTGTTGCCCCTGCAGGGTGTGGAGGATGTCGACGTGGTAAACACGGCCATCAAGGGTTGGCCTGGCGTGAGGCTGGTCGACCTGAAAAGTGAATCCGAGGCCATGGTGGCCCGGTTTCGAGGCGAGACCCTGTCGCGCATCGGGCTGGCCTTTCTGGCTATCGCGATGCTGGCGGCCTGGGGTCTGCCGCGTCGTCGCTGGCTGAATGTGTTGATGCCGGTACTGGCCACGGTGCTGGTAGAGGCGGCCCTGTTCCGCCTGGCCGGTATTCAGTTGACACTGTTTCACCTGATTTCCCTGATGCTGGTGGGTGGCATCGTGCTGGATTACGCCCTGTTCTTTAATCGGGACGTGCCAGATGAGAAGCAGCAGACGCGCACCCTGCATGCCATCAGTGTTTGCTGTGTTTCTACCCTGACCGTGTTCGGTATACTGGCGCTTTCCGAGATACCGGTTCTACGTGCTATCGGCGTCACAGTGGCAGCGGGGGTGCTCATTGGGTACTTGCTTTCCGCATTGACTGCCGTAGGGGAAGCACGGCTACAGCCGGACGACAATGCAAGTACTAAAACTCAGTAGCTATACGCTCACATCGGCGCTAGGCAGGGGACTTGATGCCCAGTTAGCCGCACTCCAGCAGGAACGTTCGGGCCTGCGTGCCTGTGACTTTGACGATTGCGATCTGCCCGCCTGGATAGGCCGGGTGGCAGGCATCGACGAGGCACCGATTAACGGCGCCCTGGCCGACCACGACAGTCGAAACAATCGATTAGCCGCCATCGGCCTTGAACAGGATGGTTTCAGCGCGGCGGTAGAGCAGGCCAAGAAACGTTACGGCAATGCACGGGTGGGTGTTTTTCTTGGCACCAGCACCTCGGGCATTTATCAAACCGAGCAGGCCTACCAACAGCGCGATCCCGACACGGGCGCCCTGCCGGACAGCTTCATCTATCGGCATACCCAGAACTGCTATTCAGTGGGCGACTATGTACGTGGCCACCTCGACCTGAGCGGACCCGGCCTGGTGATTTCCACCGCCTGCTCATCAAGTGCCAAGGTGTTTGCCAGCGCCAGCCGTTACATTGAGTGCGGACTGATCGATGCGGCCGTGGTGGGAGGCGTGGACAGCCTTTGCATGACCACACTGTACGGATTTTCGGCCCTGCAGCTGGTCTCACCAGAACCCTGCCGGCCCGCCGATGTGCGCCGCAACGGCATTTCCATTGGTGAGGCAGCTGGCTTCGCATTGCTGGAACGCGCCGAGCCGGGCGAGGACGCCATTGCCCTGCTGGGCTATGGCGAGAGTTGCGACGCCTACCACATGTCTGCGCCGGATCCGGAAGGCCGGGGTGCCGCCATGGCCATGCGCGGGGCGATGCATCGCGCCGGACTGAGGGCGGAAGACATCGACTATATCAATCTGCATGGCACGGCCACGCCTGCCAATGATCTGTCAGAAGGGCGTGCCGTGGCACAGATTTTCGGTGATCGTGTGCCCTGCAGTTCTACCAAGGGCTGGATCGGTCATGCCCTCGGGGCCGCAGGCATCGCAGAAGTCGTGTTTTGCGCCCTGTCTGTCAGACATGGCCTGATCCCCCGCAGCCTTAATACCGAGCAATTGGACCCCGAGATTCCGAATCGCATCCAGTTGCACAACGAGTCACGCCCCATGCGCGCTGCGCTGACCAATTCCTTTGGTTTCGGGGGTAGCAATTGCAGCCTGATTATCGGGCGTTCTTCGAGTCCGTCGGCATGAGTGGTTTGCAGGTCTGCATCGACGCCGTTGGACTGGCTGCACCGGGGCTTAATGGCTGGAGCGGTGCCTGTGCCACGTTGTCCGGTGCGCGAGCCTACGCGGCTGAAGAATTGCCACGTTATGCACCAAGCCTCCTGCCACCGAATGAACGCCGCCGTGCCACCGAGGTCGGGCGGCTTGCGTTTCAATCAGCCGAGGAAGCCATTGCCGGTTTAAACGGTTCGGCCGATCAGCTGGCCGCCGTGTTTACTTCTTCGGGTGGCGACACCGACATCGTCAACCTCATCTGTGCCTCGCTTGCATCCCCGGGGCGACCCGTCTCGCCGACGCATTTTCATAATTCGGTTCACAATGCACCCGCCGGTTACTGGAGCATCGCCACCGGTTCGCGGCTGACGTCGACCAGCCTGTCTGCCTATGACGGCAGTTTCGCGGCGGGCCTCATGGAGGCCGCGGTTTTGTGTCGCGGTGAGAATCAACCGGTCCTGCTGGTTGCCTACGATAGCCAGCCCAAGGAACCGATTTACAGCAAGCGTCCACTGACCGCTCCTTTCAGCGTGGCCCTGCTGCTTCAACCCGAGGCCGGCAACAGAAGCCTGGCGCGGTTGGAACTGGATTTTTGCCAGGGCCAAACCGAATCCGGCTTGCCAGACAGCGAACTGGAAGCGCTCAGGCTGGGCAATCCGGCGGCGCGCAGCCTGCCCTTACTGGCATGTCTCGCCCACGACCAGTCGGCGGAACTGGTGTTGCCATCTGTCGAGGGTATTCAGGTGGCGGTCAAGATCTCGCCGGTTAGCCAGGCCCCAGCATGAGCCTGATTGAGCGCGCCGAACTGGAGGCACTGATTCCGCATGCCGGTGGCATGTGCCTGCTGGATTCGGTACAGGCCTGGGATGACAGCAGGATTCACTGCCAGAGCGAAACGCATCGCGTGGCCGAAAACCCCCTGCGCCGCGATGGCCGGCTGGCCGCACTGCACCTGGCCGAATACGGGGCCCAGGCCATGGCCGTGCATGGTGGCCTGCTGGCGAGAGCACAGGGGCAGGTCGCTGCACCGGGCTTTCTGGCCTCGCTGCGCAACCTGAAGTGGCACATCGACTTTATCGAGACACTCCCCGGGCCGCTCGACGTACATGCCAGTCAACTCATGGCAGCCGCCACGGGTTGGACTTACCAGTTTGAAATCCATCATCGTGATACCCAGTTGGCGAGCGGGCGTGCGATGGTGATGTTGATGTCTGATGAAACATGAGAGCGCAGCATGAGTGACCTGATCAGACGCGCCCTGGTCACGGGCGGAAGCGGTGATATTGGTTCGGCGATTTGCCGGCAACTGGCATCTGCCGGTTGCCATGTCACCGTGCATGCCAATAGCAACCTGGCGCGTGCCGAAGCAGTGGTTGCCGATATCCGGTCGGCTGGCGGGCAGGCGCAGGCCGTCGCCTTTGATGTGACGGATGCCGTAGCGACGGAGGCTGCGTTAAACGAGTTGCTGGCCGATGGCGCTATTCAGGTGCTGGTCAACAATGCCGGGATTCATAACGATGCCCCGCTGGCTGGCATGTCGCTGGAACAATGGCGCTCGGTCATCGACGTATCGTTGAATGGTTTTTATAACGTAACCCGGCCATTGGTGATGCCCATGATGCGCAGCCGCTGGGGGCGCATCATCAGCACCTCGTCGGTCGCCGGGGTGATGGGCAATCGCGGGCAGACCAATTATGCGGCGGCCAAGGCCGCACTGCATGGCGCAAGCAAATCGCTGGCCATGGAGCTGGCCTCACGCGGGGTGACGGTAAACGTGGTTGCACCGGGCATTATTGCAGGCAGCATGACTGAAAACCTGTTTCCCGAAGAACTCATCAAACAGATGGTGCCCGCGCGACGGGCCGGGTCGCCCGAGGAAGTCGCCGCGCTGGTGGGTTTCTTGGCCTCGGAAGCGGCCAGCTACATTTCAGGGCAGGTGATCGGTGTGAACGGGGGCATGGCATGAAGCCAGACGAGGTTGCCATCGTCATTCCCGCCTTTAACGAGGCAGCGACCATAGCCGAGATCGCCAAGCGCGCACGGGCACAGGTGCCGCGAGTGATCGTGGTCGATGATGGCTCCAGTGATGACACGGCCGCCCAGCTGGCTGGTATGGACATCACACTGCTGCGCAACACGGTTAATTGTGGCAAGGGCGCCAGCCTCTGGCGTGGCGCGCGCCATGCCGTTGAGCAGGGTGCCAGGGCCGTGATCACGCTGGATGCGGATGGCCAGCATCGGCCCGAGGATATTCCCCGGGTGCTAGATGCGGCTTCACTGAGGCCCGGTACGATCATCATCGCTTCCCGCTTAAGGCACCAGGAGAATGCTCCACGCCTGCGCCTGTTCGCCAACCGCATGGCCAACTTCTGGATCTCCTGGGCAGCGGGTTATTTCATTCCCGATTCGCAGTCCGGTTTTCGCCTCTACCCGGCTGACCTGCTGGAGCAGATCAAGGTACCCCATGCGAGGCGACACAGCTTCGTCTTCGAAAGCGAAATCCTGATTGCGGCTGCCTGGCTTGGTGTCCGCAGCGTACCGGTGCCCATTGACTCGATCTATTTTGAAGCGGCGCGACCCAGCCACTACCGGGCGACGGAGGACACCCTGCTTATTACACGCATGGTCGCCGGTCGCTTACTGCGGCGGGGCATGAACCCGCTGGGACTCATGCGGGTGCTGTCGGCATTGTTGCGAGGCAAACCCGCCCTGCAAAGCGGTATCGAATGACCCGTGCGCAGGCGCTGGTCTGGTCCTGGGCCGGGGCCTGCCTGAGTCTGTCACTTGTATTCGGCCCGGGCGGGTGGACGCTGGGCCTGCCGACCCTGGTCTTCCTGATCCTGCTCCATGATGGCGTGTTCCGTCCGGCGGCCCCCTGGCTGATGCCGGTGGTAACGCATGGCCCCCGCACGGGTAACAAGGTGGCCCTGACCTTCGACGATGGGCCGGATGCCGAGGTGACGCCCGAGGTACTGGACGCCCTGTCCGAACACGGCGCACAGGCCAGCTTTTTCGTCATCGGCCAGCATGCCGAGGCGCTGGCCGACCTGAGCCGGCGCATCGTGGCCGAGGGTCACGAGCTAGGCAATCATTCCCACGCACATTCACGCTGGCTGAATTTTAGTGGCGTGGATCGCATGCGAAAGGAAATAGAGCGGGCGACTGGCGTTATTCGGGGTTTTCAGCCGGGCGCGACGCAGCCACTGTACCGGCCACCGATAGGCCTGAAAAATCCGCCGCTCGCCAGGGTCGTACAGGCACTGGGTTTGCGCGTCATTGCGTGGAGCCTGCACAGCCGCGATACACGCACCCGCGATCCGGAACGCATAGCCGAGCGAGTACTGGCGAAGGTCCGGGCGGGTGACATCATTCTCATGCATGACGGCCATGACCTGCCGGGCGGACGCCGTCCCGCTACCGTTGCGGCGCTGCGCCTGATCCTGATCGGGCTGCAGCAAAAAGGGTTGCGCAGTGTTGCCGTATCCGAACTGTTGGACAGCTGAGGCCACCCGACCCACCATAAGGCGCATGCGCCGAGTTCTTTTGCTGTTGCTTCTGCTGTGTACGCAGCCGGTCCACGCCTTGTCGGTCGCCCAGATCAGCGGTGAGGGTTGGCAGATCCGCGACCTGCGTCTGCAACTGAGTCTCGACGGGGACAATGCCCGGGGCTCGATTGAGGTGGCGACCCTGCAATTGCCCGAGCCGCTCGGCGAGTTGCGCGAACTGCGCCTGAGTTGCCAGCCACTGATCTTCACTGCCCAGCGCATCGCCTGTCTGGATGCGCCGCTCACGACCGACTGGGCCCTGCTCGACAAACCCGCGGCCGTGGCCAGTTTTGAATACATCGCGGCGAGCGGGGCCCTGCGTCTGGATATCAAGGGATTGCATGGACTGGGTGGCAAGCTTGCCGTGAACCTGCATCTGCAAGCGCAGGGGTGGCAAGCCGGGCTGCAGGGCAAGGGGTTGCTGGCCAGTCGGGTTGCGCCACTGCTGGCCGCCGCCGGGCAAAATATCGGGGCCGATGCCGGTCAGCTGGAGGTGGCTTTCAAGCTACGCGGCAATGATGAGGGCCTGGAAAAGGCCTCGCTGGACCTGCAGACCCGTGGCTTGACGGCCAATGACGAGGCGGGTGAACGGGCCAGTGAGGCGCTGGATATCAAGCTCAGCGGGTTTGCCGAACCCTCGGCTGCGGGCTGGCGTGGCCACTTTGAGCTTGCCGCAACACGCGGCCAGTTATACGTAAACCCGTTGTTTTTCGATCTGGCTGGCGGGGCCCTGAACCTGGCCAGCAGCGTGCGGTATCAGCCGTCTGATCAGAGGCTGCTGTTTGAGCAGGCGCGCCTGCGACATGCCGGCACGCTTGAACTGGCGGCCGACGGCGAGCTGCGGCTGGGCGAAGCAGTGACACTGGCGACGCTGAACCTGGACATACAGTCCATGCCAATGGACACCGCCTACCCGGTCTACCTGCAGCCCTTTCTGCTGGGTAGCGGCCTGGACGAAATGGAGACGGCCGGCCGTATCGTCGGACGCGTCGAGATGGGCAACGGCCGGCCCAGCCTGGTTCGACTGCAGCTGCAAGGGGTGACCGCGCATGACCTCAAGCAGCGCTATTCTATCGATGACCTGCAGGG
>JBFKKS010000068.1:0-11194 GCA_041630955.1 Nevskiales bacterium | reverse complement strand
TCTGGCCCGCCTGCGATCCTCCTCGTTCGGGTAGGAGATGTGCAGGGATTTGTGAAAACGGCTATTGGGATTGCGGTAGTCGATGACGTATTCCCCTTCCGGGGTGCGCGAATCGCCTTCCTGCTGCTTGTGCCCCACGGGATTGCCACCCAGTGATATGCGGTACTGTTTGATCAATTTTCCCCTGCGCCACAGTTCCAGGCGACGCTCGCCCTTGTAGACCACCACCTTGTCAATGCGAGGCAGGACCTCCGGTTTGGCTGCGTTGTCAATCGCGTTGGCACCCGCCAGACCAAGCGCGGCCATTAACAGCAGGCCGATCGAACCGATAAGAATTTTACGCCAGCTCATGACTATCCCAATCAGGGCGCGCTACCTGAGAGGCCGCTGTCACCGCTACTGACCGGACTGATGCGCACATCAACCGCTGCCTGTTCATCGGCCGCGGGCAGGGCGGGTCTGACGCGCGCATACAGGCGCTCATTGTCCTTGCCTCGGTAGCCATTGGCGTGGCGCGCCCGCTCCAGAAAGCTGACAAAACCGCTGGTGGCACGCATCTGGGCCAGCATCTGGTCACGTATTGCCGGGTTTGCACGGCGTGACAAGGCGTCTAGCGTGTAGCTGCTGTATTCGTATAGGTGCCGGTCATTCAGAATATGCCGGGTCAGTTGCAGCATATCCGGGTCACGCTTCATGTCATCAATCTGCCGACGCAGGCAGGCGAGGCCCTTGAGCTGGCGCAGCACTTCATCATCACTATTTGCGAGCGCGGCGTAGCCTTTCACGCTGGGGTTATCGAAAGCATAACGGTAGCGATGGCTGCCATGATCCCGCCAGGCCTGGATGAAGTTTTTCTCGGCCAGTTCGGGTGGGAAGTCGTCTCGAGGTGTGAGTGGACGCCTCAGGATGCCATACAGCACCTCGGCATATCGCCTGGCCGCCTGGGGCGGGATATCACTTGTGATGGGGTTGGAGAATACCCGTGGGTCGCTGTCGATGACCCGTGAGGATTGCGCGATGTGATAGGGGATTGAACGATCAGAGCCGGCTTTTTCTCCCGGTGCGGCATTGGTCCAGCCATATACCGTGGCCTGTGGAAAGATACGCTGGAAATGCAGGGCAAAGTTTTCTTCATTCGTATTTTCAAGCAACAGGTCATACATGTCCTCGATACTGTCTTCCATATCCGAGGGGTCGATCAGCTTGGCCATGAAATCTATCGGCGAGCCACTGATGCGATCATCGTCATCGACATCATTGTTCTTGTCGCTGTACTTGATGGTGTTGCAGCCTTGTAGCCAAAGGGCATTGACCTGTGAGAACCACTCCTCGAAGCCGGGACGGCATGAGAGTTTTTCCAGATCCTTGAGGGTCAAGTCCCCATCGGCCCGGTCGCCATAGTATTCGTCAGTGAAATGTCCGGAAATCACGATGCCGTCGCAGCGTACTCCGTTACGCAGAACGGCGAGGAAAGAATCCAGCGGGTCGGCATCCATCATCTGGTATTCGGATACCTTGATCTTGATCGGCGAATGTTTGTTGATGGCGTTGGTAAACCAGCGCATGCGCCGGTATTCCCATGGGTTGTTGAGGGAGAAGAAGCACAGGTGAGCCTCGGCCTCACCCAGTTTCTCCGGGTCGAGAAGCTGGCGAGGTTCTGCCGGGCCTGCTGCGCCAGCTTGCGATTCTACGTCGGCCCGGGCCAGTAAAATGGGCTCGCCGTTTAATTGAAAACTGCTTGCCTGATCGGCCATGGCAGGCGCCGCGACCGGTTCACGCCACAGGAACGCGGCCACCGCTGTCACGGAGCAAAGCGTCAGGATACTGATGGCAAACAGGGCTTTCCCCAAGGCCGTCCCTGCTTGTTGCGGGCCTGTAGAGAACCCCATTGGTTGCTGCATAAGTGACTGATTTCTAGTAATAGTAGACTCATTCTAGCGCTTTGTCGGGCTGCTGCCACGAAAAACATACCGCGCGGTATATAATCTTTTTCCATGCCGCCAGTCATGCCTGCCGTTCAACACATGCGCAATGCTTGGACAACGCTGCCGCTGATTTATCACAAATTACTGATCGCGACCGTTCTGCTGCTGTATTTCTACTTTGGTTATATGGAGGCCGCCGGGGTAAACAAGCATCACCCGGACCCCCTGTATGCCGATGTCTGGCTCGATCACTGGATTCCTCAGTGGCCGGTCTTCATCCTGTGCTACATGTTCGGTTATGTTTTTGTCCTGACGCCGATGTTTGTACTCCAAACGCAGCAAGCCTGTTACCGCTATGCAGCGGTATTCTGGTTGCTGATGACCCTGTCGTTCGTGATATTCATGTGCGTGCCGGTTGTCATGGACAAGCAGGTCGCAGAGGGTGCGGATTGGTTCTCTAGGCTGACGCGGTTTCAGCAACACATGGATAGCCGTTTCAATAACTTACCCAGCCTGCACGTATCTCTCAATTTGCTGACTTTTCTGACTTTGCGACGCGAACATCCACGCCTTGGTCGCTGGTTGGCCTGGGTTGTGCCACTTGTGGTGGCATCCACCTTATTGGTCAAGCAACACCTGTTGATCGATTGCCTGACCGGCATCATCGCTGGCTTGCTGGCATACAGGCTTTATTGCTGGCTTATGCCGGCTGTTGCATCCAACGGAGTATCTGATGCTTGAACGTATTGAACACGACACCATCCTGGAGTTGCGTCTCAACAAACCACCGGTCAATGCGCTGGGGCCTGAGCTGACCGCCGCCCTGCGCGATGCCATATTGGCAGCGCCGGATCAGGGTGCGCGTGCCATTGTGTTGTCGGGGCAGCCTGGCATGCTGTCTGCCGGCCTGGATGTTGCCGCGCTGCTGAAACTGGATCGTGCGGGCATCAAGGCGTTTTTCACAGACTTTTTTGATCTGCTGCGTGCGATCGCCACCTCACCTGTCCCGATCTCTGCGGCAATCACCGGCCATGCCCCGGCCGGCGGTGCGGTACTGGGCGTCCTGAGTGACTATCGGGTGATGGCAGAGGGCCGGTATCGCATTGGCCTCAACGAGGTTGAGGTCGGATTGAAGGTTCCGCCCGGTGTGCAGGTTGCGCTGAAGTTGCTCGTCGGCCATTTGCAGGCCAGCCGCTTGTGCGTGCAGGCCAAGATGCTGGGTACCGAACAGGCGCATGCCATGGGGATGGTCGACGAGAAGGCGCCGGTCGACGAGGTGATTGAGCGCAGCCTGGCCTGGTGTCGGCAAGTGCTGGCGCTGCCACCTATTGCCATGCAGCGTGAAAGGGCTTACTTCCGTGCGCCGCTGATTGAAGCCTGCGAGCGGCCGGAAGCGGTAGCCGAGGAATATACCGAGCTGTGGTTCTCGAAAGAGACTCAGTCGGCGATGGCCGCACTGATGGAGCGACTGGCCAAGAAGTAGTCGTCCTATTTGCCGGCTTAGCGAATGGTCTAGTATGCTGAATCTGTAGCGTACACAGATTGCCGATTTGCGTTACACTCAGGTCGGTGCTGGCCGACAGGTCAGAGCCAAGTGTATGTTTCGAATGACAACAACTAAGAAGATAAACCCGTTGCCTTGGTGGAAAGATGAAAGCGAAACCACGGTTAGTCTGGGTGCTCTCTGAAAAAAAGCCCGCTTCGGCGGGCTTTTTTATGTCTGCTTAAATTATAAGCAGCGCATAGAATAAATCAGCGTATAACACTACGTACCAGGGGTCAGGTTTGAACAAGGGGTTTAAGTACAGGTTGGACATGGGCTTTGGACGCCTGCGGACGGCGCTGTATCTGCTGTTTCGCCAGCCACACAAGGCGCGCCGCCTGCTAGCGCTAAGTCGGGCACCGATCGTGATTGGTGGTTCCAATCGATCGGGAACTTCACTTTTATTATCCGTGCTGTCCTGCCACCCCGATGTGATTGCCGTGCGTGGGGAAACCCACGGACTGTGCCAGCGCCTTAAACTTAACCCGACCCGACTGAACCCGCCGGTTCGCATGTGGCGTGTCTATCAACGCCTCGCGCAGTTCCCGATTCCGCCGCATGCCAGGCGCTGGTGTGAGAAAACGCCACGCAATGTGCGCAATTACGCCGAGATCATCGATTACTTCGGCCCAGACGTACGCATCATCAATATCGTCCGCGACGGGCGAGATGTCACGACCTCGTTCCACCGTGACGATACTGATACGCCGATGATGGATCACGACAAGTGGGCCGAGTACGTCAACCTGGGGCGCAGCATGGAGGATCACCCCCAGGTTCTGACCATTCGTTATGAGGACCTGGTATTGGATTTGGTTAACACCGCCAAACGCATCTGTGAGCATACGGGGCTCGCCTATACGGATGCCTTTGAGCGTTACCCTGATTCGGCGGGGCTTAAGGAACACCGGGGCGGTTGGGTTGGCAAGGCAAGGCCGGTATCTCCCGAGTCAATCGGCCGCTGGCGCGACCCCCAGTTCAGTGACAGGATTCGGACTTTTCACAATGATCCGCTGTGCATGGAACTGCTGGAACACTACGGCTACGAGCGGGATGTTTAACCGGCTTATTTGCGCCAGAACATGGGGGAGAACACCACCAGCAGGGTAAAGATTTCCAGGCGACCAAGTAGCATGGCGCAGACCAGTACCCATTTGGCCGGGACATTGAGTACGGCAAAATTGCTGGCGACCTCGCCCAGGCCCGGACCCAGGTTGTTCAGGCAGGCAGCCACCGCCGAAAAGGCGGTGACCTCGTCAAGACCGGTTCCCAGCATGATCAGGTACATCAGGGCGTACAGACTCATATAGGCGGCGAAAAACCCCCATACGGCCTGTACCACATGGCTGGAAACAACCTTGTTGCCGAGTTTGACCGGAATCTCCGCACTGGGATGAATCAGGCGATTGATCTCGCGCAACCCCTGCTTGGCCAGTAGCAGAAAACGGATCACCTTGATGCCGCCTGCAGTGGACCCCGCACAGCCGCCCACAAAACTGCCCAGCAACAGCATCATCGGTAAAAAGCTGGGCCAGTGTGCGTAGTCGGCGGTGGTGAAACCGGTGGTGGTGCCGATAGAAACGACCTGAAACAATGCGTTTATCAGGGCCGTGTCGACGCTCTCATAAGTCTGGGTGCCGTAAAGAAAGGCCGTACTGATCACGACAATAAAACAGATCAAGGAGAGAAAGGCTCGAAACTCCGGATCGCGAAAATACATGGCCGGATTGGCGGCTCTAAACGAGGAGTAGTGCAGGGCAAAGTTTACCCCGGCCAGGAACATGAACACGATGGCGATCAACTGTACGGCGATACCATCGTAGTGGCCGATACTGGCATCATGCGTGGAAAAACCGCCGATCGCGACGGTAGAAAAGGCGTGGCCGATCGCGTCAAACAGGCTCATCCCGGCCAGCCAGTAGCTCAGGCCACAGGCCACCGTCAGACCCAGGTAAATCATCCACAATGCCTTGGCGGTCTCGGTGATGCGCGGGGTGAGTTTGCTGTCTTTCATCGGCCCCGGTGTTTCGGCACGGTAAAGCTGCATGCCGCCGACGCCCAGTATGGGCAGTACGGCCACCGCCAGCACCACGATACCCATACCGCCCAGCCATTGCAGTTGCTGCCGATAGTAGAGAATGCCCCGCGGCAGGTAGTCCAGTCCGATGATGACCGTGGCGCCGGTGGTGGTCAGCCCTGAAATGGATTCGAACACCGCATCGGTGACGCTCAGTTGTGGTTGCTCTGACAGGTAGAGCGGAATGGCACCGAACAGGCCCAGCACGATCCAGAAGGCAACAACAACCAGAAAGCCGTCGCGCAGCTTGAGTTCGTGGGCAGCGCGACGCACCGGTGTCCAGATAAGAAAGCCCGTGATAAGCGTGATGCAGAAGGCCGCGGCGAAGGCGCCATGCGAGCCATCGGCGTAGAACAAGGATACGAACAGCGGCGGCAGATTGCTGAAGCTGAAGATCATCAGCAACAGCCCCAGTATCCGCTGAACGATCGCGAACTGTCGCATTACATGAACGTCAGGCCGACCTGGAACAGGCGTTCCACATCGCGGGTGCGTTTCTTGTCGACGATGAACAGGATGACGTGATCGCCTGCCTCGACGACGGTATCGTGGTGGGCGATGATGACATCCGTATCGCGCACTATTGCACCGATGGTGGTGCCGGGTGGCAGCTTGATCTCGTCAATGCGTCGCCCGACCACGCGAGAACTGCGCTCATCGCCATGGGCAACGGCCTCAATCGCCTCTGCTGCGCCGCGTCTCAGGCTGTGAAC
This sequence comes from Nevskiales bacterium, assembly GCA_041630955.1. Taxonomy (GTDB): domain Bacteria; phylum Pseudomonadota; class Gammaproteobacteria; order Nevskiales; family CAJXLF01; genus JBFKKS01. Next base: position 4,936 of record JBFKKS010000068.1, on the reverse strand, counting down.
ACGTACCACGTCCCCGCGTCGTACATGGGCCAGAAGCGCACTGACGGTTGACTGCTGGGGCGATATGGCGATATCCACATTCTTGCTGTCTTCGACCAGGTCGACGTAAGCGAGCCGATTGGTCAATGCCATGACTTTGTTGGCACCGAGTTTCTTGGCCAGCATGGCTGACAGGATGTTTGCCTCGTCGTCGTTGGTGACGCCACAGAACACATCCACGTTCTCGATATTTTCCTCGTTCAGTAGTGCTTCATTGGCCGCGTCACCAACCAGTACGATACTGTGACGTAACTGTTCGGACAGGTAGCGGGCGCGTTCACGATCATGCTCAATGATCTTGACCTGGCAGAAATCCTCCAGTGCTCTTGCCAGACGCAATCCTATGTTGCCACCACCGGCGAGCACCACGCGTTTAACCGGGCGGTCCAGTTTTTGAAGTTCACTGATGACCTTTTTGATATCCCGCTTGGCTGCCACGAAGAACACTTCATCCTCGGCCTCCACGATGGTGTCGCCTTCAGGGATGATCGGTTTGCCACGTCGGTAGATCGCTGCAACTCGCGTATCCACGCCGGGGATATGTTCTCGCAGAGTAGACAGTTCCTGGCCGACCAGCGGGCCGCCGTAATAGGCTTTAACCGCCACAACGCGTACCTGTCCGTCGGCAAAATCGACTACCTGCAGCGCACCCGGGTACTGAATCAGGCGGCGGATGTAGTCTGTGACCAGCTGTTCCGGACTGATGCTCATATCGATTGGCATCGCATCCGGGCCAAAGAGACGGCTCTCGACCAGGTATTCGTTGGAGCGTATACGCGCGATCTTGGTTGGCGTATGAAACAGCGAGTAGGCGATCTGGCAGGCCACCATATTGAGTTCATCGGACTCGGTGACCGCGATAAGCATGTCTGCATCGTCGGCGCCTGCGCGACGCAGGACGTCTGGGTAGGCTGCATAACCGCTGACCGTGCGAATATCCAGATGCTCCTGCAGATCACCCAATAGCAGGGTGTCGGTGTCTACCACCGTGACATCATTGGCTTCGCTGGCCAGGTTCTCAGCCAGCGTTGCGCCAACCTGCCCGGCTCCGAGGATGATTATTTTCATTTCGGCGCAACAGTATTACTTGGCAATGCTCTATGCAACATCATCTGACCGTTTGGTTAGTAGGCAATAGAAAAAACCGTCCATGTCATCATCACCACTGCGGATACGTCGCCCATAGTTTGTGGCTTCTCCCCAGCGGCCACGCAGGCTTTCATTCTGAGCATCCTGGTGTGTTGCCAGAAATGACTGGATCACCGCATCACCCTCTGCTTGGAGGATTGAGCAGGTTGCGAACAGCAGCTTTCCAGCGGGTGCCAGCGTCGGCCATAGCGCCTTGAGCAGGGTAGCCTGCCTGGCTGCCAGTGCCGGGATATCGCTGGCGCGGCGCAACCACTTGATATCGGGGTGGCGACGAATGACACCACTGCCCGAACAGGGTGCGTCGAGCAGGATGCGATCAAAGGGTTCGCCGTCCCACCAGTCCTCGACGTTGTTGGCATCCGCTGCGAGAGTTGTTGCCTCAAGCTGCAGGCGGGTGAGATTTTCCTCTACGCGAGCCAGGCGCTGGGCATCAGCGTCGAGTGCCAGCATATGCAACTCAGGCTGCAGTTCCAGTATGTGGGTGGTCTTGCCGCCAGGCGCTGCGCAGGCATCCAGCACTCGTTGTCCGGCCGCGCAGTCCAGCAGTGGTCCAGCCAGTTGCGCGGCAGCATCCTGCACCGAAACCAGACCATCAGCGAAACCCGGCAGCGCACTCACCGGTAACGGTTTATCCAGACGTATCGCATGAGGCGCATGCATGCTGGCGCTGGCCTGAATGCCTGTCGCTTGGAGTTGTGCCAGATACTCGTCACGCGAGTTGCGGGACTGGTTCACCCGAAGCCACATCGGGCCGGGCTGGTTGTTGGCCTCTAGCAGAGTTTCCCAGTCCTGTGGCCAGTCCTGCTGAATCTGATCCACCAGCCAGCCTGGATGCGCATGGCGAATGGCAGGGCTGGTCGGGATGGCGGCATCCAGTGCCTCGCTTTCGCGCAGGTAACGGCGCAGTACGGCATTCACCAAGTTGGCGGCCCAGTCGAGCTTGAGTTCGCGGGCTGCCTGCACCGTGCTGTGGACGGCGGCGCGCTCGGGCAGTCGCAGTTCGCGCAGCTGAAACAGGCCAACGCAGATCAAGGCTTCGATCAGTTGACCAGACTTGCTGGGGGGTTTGTCCAGCAACTGGCCAGCCAGCCATTGCAGGCGGCGCAGGTCGCGTAACACGCCATAAGACAGGGCCTGCAGAAAACGCTGGTCATCTTCGTTCAGGGTAGGTTGCTGAAGGGCGAGCTCTGCATCCAGGCTGCGACCTTGCAGGACGGCCGTCACGATTCGTGCCGCCAGCGCACGCGTACCGCGAGGTCGCCGGGGGTTGCCACCGCGCCCCTTGTATTTAGAGGCAGCCTTGCCAGTTGCTCTAGCAGGTCTGGAAGCGTTGGTCATGCAGATCGCGTCCGTGGCGTGCAGTGCCGGCATCCATCGCCTTGCCGCCTGGCCACTGTAATCGGGTGATGGCGAGTACCCCCTCGCCGGTTGCCACGCGCAGTGCATCGTCGTCGCAAGAGAGAATCCGGCCGGGCTCGGCATGGGTCTTCGTGTCTTCGGCATGCGCCAGCCAGATGCGCACACGTTGATCGCCCAGGTTGGTCTCAGCTACTGGCCAGGGGTTGAAGGCGCGTACTCGAAGAGCAATCTGTGTTGCTGGTTGCTGCCAGTCGATCTGTGCCTCGGCCTTGCTGAGCTTGTCCGCATAGGTAATACCGGCTGCCGGTTGTAGCCGCGGCTTCTGCTTGCCGCTGGCAATAACTTCAAGGCCTTCGTTCAGCAGCCCGGCCCCCAGCGCCGCGAGCTTGTCATGCAGGCTGCCACCAGTATCCTCATCGGCAATGGGTATGCGGCGCTCAAGCAGGATGGCACCTGTATCCAGGCCTGCATCCATTTGCATCAGCGTGACCCCGGTCTCACGATCACCGGCCAGAATGGCACGTTGAATCGGTGCCGCCCCACGCCAACGTGGCAGCAACGAAGCGTGCACGTTAATACAGCCCTGGCGGGGCATGGCCAGTACTGATGCGGGCAGGATCAAGCCATAAGCGACCACCACCACTAGGTCGGCTTGCAGGGCCTGCAGATCGGCCTGGGCTTCGGCGGTTTTTAGGCCCGGTGGTTGATAAACCGGTATGTGGTGTTCGAGCGCACACTGTTTGACAGGGCTGGGGGTGAGCCGGCGCCCACGCCCGGCGGGTCGGTCAGGCTGTGTATACACTGCAACAAGTTCGTGCTGGCTGTGCAGTATCGCCTGCAGGCAGGGTACCGCGAAGTCCGGCGTACCGGCGAAAACAATGCGCATGATTGGCTTGGATTACCAGGTCTAGCCGCGTGCAGAAAGCCGGGCTTCTTTTTCCAGCTTGCGCCGAATACGTTCACGCTTGAGCGGCGACAGCAGGTCGATATAAAGCTGGCCATCGAGATGGCCGATTTCATGCTGTACACACTGTGCGAGTAGTCCCTCTACCTCCATTTCATAGGGGCTGCCGTTGCGGTCCAGCGCTTTGAAGCGCACTTTCTGAAAACGTGTGACATCATCGAAGTGCCCGGGTACGGACAGGCAGCCTTCCTGAATCTTGAGCGGCTCGCTTGTTTCCAGGATTTCAGGGTTGATCATCACCAGTTGCACGGTCTTGTCTTCCGAGCAATCCATAACGGCAACGCGCTGCGCAATCCCGACCTGGGTGGCGGCCAGTCCTACGCCGGGCGCGTCGTACATGGTTTCAAACAGGTCATCAATGAACTGCTGCAACTCGGGGCCAAAATCCTCTATGGGCTGGGCCTTTTCCCGCAGGCGAGGGTCAGGGTGGTGCAGTATCTTGAGTAGTGCCATAGTCTGTGTCGAAATTACTTGTTGATGTCCGGGTGCTTATCATTGTGCCGCCTATGCTATAAAGTTCGTATGGCGGCGCGAACAACACGTTGGGTTACGAATAATGGTCTGGCTTCGCACGGATGAGGGGAAGCGATATGTTGAATTATAACCGCATGGTCAATGCCTTATGCAGAACATCACGTTTTGTGTTGCTGGCGTTGGCTGCGGCCTGCTGTGTCACGCTGCCGGCGCATGCCGTGCCGAGCGAGCCCGCGCCGATTCTCAAACCCGGTGTGCCCATGAAATATGTGGTCAAAAAGGGCGACACCTTGTGGGATATTGCGGCTTATTTTCTGCGTGACCCCTGGTTATGGCCGGAAATCTGGTTTATCAATGGCGAGATTGAAAACCCCCACCTCATCTACCCGGGCGACATCCTGTATCTGGTCTGGAAGGATGGCAAGCCACAACTGATGCGCAAGGAAGCCAAACTCTCGCCCCAGATACGCAGGACGCCGCTGGATACGGCCATTCCAACCATCCCGCTGGATATCATTGAGGCTTTCCTCAGGGGGCCGCGCCTGGTCGGTGAAGAAGAGCTGGAAACCGCACCTTACGTGGTCGACTTTCAGGAAGAACACCTCATTGGCGGGCCCTATGACCCGTTCTATGTGCGCTACCGTGACGAGGACCCGGGGCTTGAAGAATATACGGTCGTGCGTCCAAAGCAGATTATTCGCGACCCTGAAACCGAGGAAAAACTGGGTGTAGAGGTAATTCAGGTCGCCAACGCGGAAAAGACCGTGGATGGTGGCGAGGTCTCCAAGTTCAAGCCCACCAGCTCCTATCGGGAAATCAACAAGGGTGACGCGTTATTACCCATTGAAGAATTACAGATTCAGGATCCGTTCTTTACACCACACGCGCCAAACAATGTGGTCGGTGGACAGATCATTTCCGTGCATGACGGCAACAGCCAGCTGGGACAGT
>JBFKKS010000067.1:0-11276 GCA_041630955.1 Nevskiales bacterium | reverse complement strand
AGCACAGCCGCCCAATAGCAGGGCGGCTGTGCCAATTATCAGGGCATGTACGGCAGCCCGTCTCATGCCCAACATCCAGTCCGGAATTGTGCCGAGGCTTAACCAGCCTCGCCTTCAGCCTCTTCCTTGCCTTCGATACCAAGCAACTCAATCTCAAAGATCAGAGTGGAGTTCGGGCCAATGGCAGCACCAGCGCCGGCCGGACCGTAGGCCAGTTCGGGCGGAATAACCAGGCGATACTTGCCGCCCACGTTCATCAACTGCAAACCCTCGGTCCAGCCCTTGATGACGCCATTGAGCGGGAACGTGGCTGGCTGGCCACGCTTTACGGAACTATCAAACTCAGTGCCATCGACGAGGGTGCCTGCGTAATGCACGGTTACCGTGTCTGTCGCGGCTGGCTTGTCACCTTTACCTGCAGTGATCACTTCCAGCTGTAAGCCACTGGCAGTCGTTGTGACGCCTTCTTTAGCGCCATTGGTCTTGCGGTATTCTTCGCCCTTGCTGGCGTTTTCGCTGGATGCGGCTTGCTGTTTTTCAAGCTGGGCTGCCTGCATCTGGGTGCGGAACTCGTTCAGAACAACGACTTTTTCCTCGTCGTCCATCAGGCCATCGGCACCATCCAGTGCATCACGCATGCCCTGGAACAGGTACGCCTGGTCGACACCCTTGGGCAACTGGGCCAGTGAGCCACCAATGTCCTTGCCGAGGGCATAACTATACTTTTGCTCAAAGCTGTCTGGCGCTGTGGTCACAGCTGCCGAGTCGCTGCTGCCCTGGCCACAACCAACCAGAAATAACGCTGCGGCAGCGGGAATGAGAATTCGGGATTTCATGAGTCTTCCTCGTCGATGGTCTTTTGTAGATGTAAAAATAAGCGGCTGAGTGTACACCACCCCCGGCATCAATAGTGCGGCGGGCGTTCCTCCGCCGTGGGCGAAGCCGCATTGTCGTCGACGGCGAGTGCGAGTGCCTTCAGACGCTCTGCCTGCCTGCTTAGTTCCCGCCGCAACTTGTCCAGCTCCATGTTCTGTGCGGCAACCACGTCACTAAGGGCCTGCAGGCTGTCATCCTGGAAGGCAATGCGGCTCTCCAGTTCTGCGACCCTCGCCTCCAGATCAGCCATCTTTGCGGCGCACAGAGGACATCTTAAGGCGCAGGGCATTCAACTTGATGAATCCATCCGCGTCGGCCTGATTATAGGCCCCGGCATCATCTTCAAAGGTTGCGATGGAGGCGTCAAACAGGCTGTCGCTCGCTGAGTCTCGTCCAACGACAGTGACATTGCCCTTGTATAGCTTGAGCCGCACACGACCGTTTACATGGACCTGGGTACCGTCAATCAAGCCCTGCATGGCTTCCCTTTCCGGGCTCCACCAGTAACCGTTGTAGATCAGGCTGGCATAGCGCGGCATCAGGTCATCCTTCAGGTGTGCGACCTCACGATCCAGCGTGATCGATTCGATAGCCCGATGGCCCTTGAGCAGAATCGTGCCGCCCGGGGTTTCATAGCAGCCACGTGACTTGATGCCTACATAGCGGTTCTCGACAATATCCAGCCGCCCGATACCATGCTGCCCGCCAATCTCGTTCAGCCTGGCCAGCACCTCGTAAGGTGTCAAACGCTCACCATCTATGGCAATCACATCGCCGGCGGCGTATTCAAGTTCCAGGTACCGCGGTGCATCAGGCGCATCTTCAGGTGCGACCGTCCAGCGCCACATATCGGCTTCCGGTTCTGCCCAGGGGTCTTCCAGAACCCCGCCCTCGTAGGAGATGTGCAGAGCATTGGCATCCATGGAATAAGGACTCTTCTTGCCCTGCTTCTGGATCTCGATGCCGTGCTGCTCAGCATAGGCCAGCAGCTTTTCACGCGAGTTCAGATCCCACTCCCGCCACGGGGCAATCACCTTGACACCCGGCTTGAGCGCGTAGGCGCCAAGCTCGAAACGCACCTGGTCATTGCCCTTGCCGGTAGCACCATGGGAGACCGCATCGGCGCCCGTCTCGTTGGCGATCTCTACCAGCCGTTTGGCGATCAGTGGCCGTGCTATGGAGGTGCCGAGCAGGTACTCGCCCTCGTAAATGGCATTGGCGCGAAACATGGGGAACACGTAGTCCCGGACGAATTCCTCGCGGAGATCATCTACGTAGACCTCCTTAACACCCAGCGCCGCTGCCTTGGGGCGCACATGATCCAGTTCTTCGCCCTGACCGATATCTGCGGTAAAGGTGACCACCTCGCAGCCGTAGGTATCCTGCAACCACTTGAGGATAACGGAGGTATCCAGACCGCCTGAATAGGCGAGAACGACTTTGTTGATGCCCGACATTGGACTGCCTGCTGTGAAAAGGCGGCAATTATACGCGATGGGGTCTGGCATAATAGAGGGCTGGCACTCTCAGCAGAAAAATGGCAAAGCGCCTTTCATGCAAGAACTAACCCTTAAACGACCCGACGACTGGCACCTTCACCTACGGGATGGCGACATGCTGTCCGCCGTATTACCCCATACCACCCGCCAGTTTGGCCGGGCCATTGTGATGCCTAATCTCAAACCGCCGGTCACCACTACCGCGCAGGCACTCGCCTATCGGCAGCGGGTTCTCGATGCTCGTCCAGCTGACAGCGAGTTTGAACCGCTCATGACGCTGTATCTCACCGATAACACGAGGCCCGATGAAATCGATCGCGCGCTGGAGTCGGGAATCGTGCATGGGGTCAAACTGTACCCGGCGGGGGCGACAACCAATTCGGATGCCGGCGTCACGGATTTGCGTCATTGCGAGAAAACGCTGGAACGGATGGCGGATCGCGGAATGGTATTCCAGGTGCACGGCGAAGCGACCGGCGCCGAAATTGATACTTTTGACCGTGAGGCTGTGTTTATCGAACAGGTGTTGGCACCTCTGGTGAAGCGCCTGCCCGAGCTGAAAATCGTTTTTGAGCACATCACCACCCAGCAGGCCGTTGACTTCGTAACCAGTGCCGGCCCGAATATCGCTGCCACCATCACGCCCCAGCACTGCCTTTACAATCGCAATGCCCTGTTCAGCGGTGGCCTGCGACCACATCACTATTGCCTGCCCGTCCTGAAACGCGAGCGGCATCGTGCCGCCGTACTGGCTGCAGCGACCAGCGGCAACCCCAAGTTCTTCCTGGGCACAGACAGCGCACCGCATACCCGCATCGCCAAGGAAAGTGACTGTGGTTGCGCAGGCTGCTACTCAGCCGCGACGGCGATCGAATTCTATGCCATGGCCTTTGAACTCGCAGGCGCCCTCGACAAGCTGGAAGGCTTTGCCGCGTTTCATGGTGCCGACTTCTACGGCCTGCCACGTAACAGCGAAAGCATTACCCTGCGCCGCGAGACATGGTCCGTTCCGACCCACTTCCCCCTCTCAGATGGCGACTGCCTCATACCCCTGGCTGCTGGCACTGAACTTTCCTGGAAACTAATTTAGCGCATGGGCACCCAATGACAGATCACATCAGCATGAGCCGACGCTTTCGCGGCTTTTTACCCGTCGTGATTGATGTGGAAACCGGTGGCTTCAATTGCGCCACTGACGCGTTACTCGAGATCGCAGCCGTCATTCTGCACATTGATGAAGAGGGAAATCTTGCATGCAAGGAAACGCATAGCTACCACGTGGAGGCGTTCGAAGGCAGCAATATTGAACAAGCCTCGCTTGAGGTGAATGGGATCGACCCCTGGCATCCGCTGCGCCCGGCACTACCCGAGCGAGAGGCTCTGAGCCGCATCTTTACCGCCGTAAGGCGGGAAGTATCCGAACAGGGCTGCAAGCGTGCCGTCCTGGTCGGCCATAACGCCCATTTTGACCTCGGATTTCTAAACGCTGCCGTCGACCGCGCCGGGGTCAAGCGTAACCCCTTTCACCCTTTCAGTGCCTTTGACACAGCAACCCTGGCTGGCGTGGGTCTGGGCCAAACTGTTTTGTCGCGAGCTATCGATGCCGCCGGCATTACCTGGGACAGCAGTGAGGCGCATTCGGCCCGCTATGACACCGAGAAAACGGCAGAGCTGTTCTGCCTGCTGGTTAACCGCATGCGAAGTGTTTTTGAAGACAGCCTGCAATCTGTCAGCCTGGAAGATGATGAAGAGGAACTGACACAATGATGCGTGCAATCAAGAGTGGCCTGATCGCTGTTGGCCTGCTGGTAATCGCAGCAGTGATTACCTTGCATGTGCGGTATGGCGGTGGTGAAGCGTTCCCGGATCGCACTGGCAAGCCGGTCATGTCGATTGATCAGCTTGAAGTGGTCGCCGATCTACCCTTGCCGCCGGGCAATATTTCCGTATCGGAGACCGGGCGCGTATTTTTTACCTTTCATCCTGAAGCCAAGCCGGATATCAAGGTAGCGGAACTGGTAGATGGCAAGCCGGTCCCCTTTCCCAGCATGGATTTCCAGACCGGCGAAGGCGGTCAAAACCGTTATTTCCGCAACGTACTGTCGATTCGTGTTGATCGCCAGAACCGTCTTTGGACACTCGACAACGGCCACCATGGTTTTGATGCCACCCGCCTGTTGGCCTTTGACCTTGATAGCGGCCGCATCGTACACGAACACATCTTCGTTCCCGGTATTGCAGGTCTGGGCTCGCACTTGAACGATTTTCAGGTCGCGCCGAACGGACGCACCTTATACATCGCCGATGCCAGCTTCTTTGCCAAGACCCCTGCCATCATCCTGTATGACGTGGCCACCAAGCATGCCCAGCGGCGCATAGAAGCACATCCCAGTGTTGTGGCCGAAGATTATTTGCCCGTGGTACAGGGCCGCAAAATGAAGGCGTTTGGGCTGGTCACGATTCGCCCGGGTGTGGACTCAATAGCCCTGGATAAACGCGGGGAATGGCTGTACTTCGCGCCGATCACCAATAACCACCTGTACCGCGTCAGCACGGAAGACCTCAACAATCCCAAGCTGGGAAATGCGGCCCTGCGCGATAAAATCGAGATTTATGCCGAAAAAACCATGAGCGATGGCCTCAGCATGGATCGCGATGATGGCATCTACATTTCAGACCTGGAACACTCGGCTATTCTCAGACTCGACAGTAAGCGCCAACTGACAACTCTGCTAAAGGACGAGCGCCTGCGCTGGCCGGATGGATTCAGCTTTGGCCCCGATGGCTGGCTCTATGTCACCTGCAGCAGCCTGCAGGACGTGATTGGCAAATCTGCCGCCAATGTGGCCGCTCACGCGCCCTATCAGATCTTCCGCTTCAGGCCGGGCTACGAAGGCGTGCCAGGCCATTAATAGCTCTCACTCGACTTAGAGGCTCAGATCATGAAACTGGAGAACCTACCCGACCTGCCCACCATACTGGCCTGGGCACAGCCCTTCCTGCTCAAGCTCGCTGTGGCGGCAATTATTATTCTTGTAGGTATGTGGGCCGCCAGGTTAATAGCCGACCTGGTACGCCGCCTGGTATTGCGCGCACGCAGCGATCAGGCCCTGGCTGGTTTCGTCGCCAAGATTGCTCATATCCTGATCATGGTATTCGTCATCATGGCGGCGCTGGGGCATCTGGGTATCGACACCACTGCGGCAGCAGCCATCATCGGCGGTTCAGCACTGGCCATCGGGCTAAGCCTGCAGGCACAACTGTCGTCGCTGGCTGCCGGCATCATGCTGATCCTGTTCAGGCCATTCCGCATCGGTGACTTCATCGAGGCCGGTGGCGTTTCCGGTACGGTGGTGGACATCCACATGGTCAAGACCGTACTGCGAACCGGCAATAACCAGATTGTGCACGTGCCCAATGCCCAGATATGGAATAGCCCCATTATTAACTTCAGCAGTGAGCCCACACGCCGCATCGACCTGACCGTCGGCGTGAGTTATGACGCAGACCTTCGCCATACGCGCCAGGTTCTGGAATCAGTACTCGGTGCTGAAGAACGGATTCTGGAGAACCCGGCGCCGGTCATCGCCGTGGCAGAAATGGCCGATAGCGCCATCCTCTTCAAGGTTCGCCCGTGGGTCAAAACGGCTGACTACTGGCCCGTGCTATTCGCGCTGACCGAAGCCACCAAGAACGCGCTGGACGATGCCAAGATAGGCATACCGTATCCGCAGATGGATATACACTTGCACAAGGAAGATGCGCCATCCGCCTGAGCGCGTAGAATAATCGCCCATGAGCAACCAAGAATCCCGAGATACCTCGCCGTCCAAACCACACAAGCAACGCGGTGCCGAGAAGCTGGCACGCATCCCGGTCAAGATCGAGGCCACGGACAAGCCATTGCGCAAGCCAGACTGGATACGGATACGCCTGAGTCATAGCCCCCAGGTAAAGAAACTCAAGGACGTATTGCGCGATCAGCGCTTGCATACCGTCTGCGAGGAAGCATCCTGTCCCAACCTGGATGAATGTTTCGGCAAGGGTACGGCCACCTTCATGATCATGGGGGATGTCTGCACCCGTCGCTGTCCGTTCTGTGACGTTGCCCATGGCCGCCCCAATCCGCTCGACTTGGAAGAACCGCTCAATCTGGCGAACACGATTAAGGCCATGGGGTTGCGCTACGTGGTGATTACATCCGTTGATCGGGATGATCTGAAAGACGGCGGCGCGGGTCACTTTGCTGCGTGTATTCGCGAAGTGCGACGCCTTAACCCCAGCACCCAGATCGAAGTTTTGGTGCCCGATTTTCGCGGCCGCATGGATCCAGCGCTGGATGCCCTTTGGGACAGCCCGCCCGACGTATTCAATCACAACCTGGAAACCGTACCCCGGCTCTACCTGCAGGCGCGCCCCGGCTCGGACTATGCCTGGTCCCTTAGCCTGCTCAAGCGATTCAAGGAGCGTTATCCGCATATTCCCACCAAGTCCGGGCTGATGCTGGGACTCGGCGAGGAAATAACCGAGATAGAGCAGGTAATGGCAGATCTGCGCGCCCATGATGTGAACATGCTCACCCTGGGCCAGTACCTGCAGCCCAGTCGCCACCACCTGCCGGTCAGAAGCTACGTACACCCGAGTGAATTCGAACGCCTGCGAGTACTCGGTGAATCGATGGGCTTCTCACATGTAGCCAGTGGTCCAATGGTGCGTTCTTCTTACCACGCCGACCAGCAGGCTGAGGGGCTGGTGGCGCAGGCCCAGTAGTCTCATAAAATCAAATGGCGAAAATAAAAAAGGCACGCATTGCGTGCCTTTTTTATTTCAACCGGCCCTACTCTGACTTATTAACCACCAGCTCAACCCGACGATTAAGGCGACGCCCCTCGGCGTTGTCATTACTCGCTACAGGCCGTGATTCGCCAAAGCCCACCGTGTAGATCACATCATCAGGGGCGCCACGGGCACGCAGTGCATCGGCCACCGCTGCTGCGCGGCGATCAGACAGACCGAGGTTGTACTCGTCTGTACCAACGCTATCGGTATGCCCTTCCACCGAAATGCTGTACCCCGGGTTACCCGCCAGGAAGTTCGACAGCTTGTCCAGCATAGGGCCAAAAGCCGCTTCGACGTTTGACTGGTCGAATTTGAACAGGACATCAGTGAGTGTAATTACCAGACCGCGGTCACCAAACCGGGTGCTCACACCACGGTTATTTAGCCCGGCAATATCAGACTGTAGCCTTCCCAGCAGCGTGTCACGAATGCGCTCCTCTACAAGAGCCAGTGCCCGCAACTCACGTGCCAGGGCATCATTTTCAGCCACGGCTGATTCCCAGGCTTGTCCTGCTATAGCAGAACGTGCCTTGGCTTCAGCAATGGCGGCATAGCGCTCGGCCAGATAAGAATGATGACGGATGTGCGGCGCCTCATCGATGTCATCCGCATCGGGATCCCCGTCCTCTTCATACCAGACGTACTCAGCGCGCCCCAGGTTTTCCTGCGCCTTGAGCAATTCAGGTGCGGCATAGGCACCCACGTCAGGGTTCTGCTCAGCACGCGCAACCGCGTCCCTTGCTCGAACCAATTCGGCGTAACCGGGTGCTTCCTGCCCTTCAGGAGTACTTGAACAACCGGCGGCAAGAACCATCAGCATGGCGAGGGCCAAACTACGCATTGATAAGCTGCTTAAATTCATTATTTGCCCTCCCCAGTAAGCACGCTGCGCTGGGCATCCGACAGACGTTGCAATTCGACGCGCATGGCCTGAATACTGCGCTGCAGTTCAGCGACCTTGGCCTCGTCCTTGTTGGCCTTGGCGCCCGCTAGCGCGAGCTCCGCATCAGCCAGCGCCTTCTGTGCGTACCACAGTGCTTCAATCTGGAGCTCATCCTCGGGCTCCATCTCATCTTCTTCTTCAGCAAAATCATAGGTGACCTTGGCACGCTCAAGGTGCTTGTAAGCCGAGCCCAACGCCTGGGGTTGCGTCTGCTTGGCGCCAGCTTCTTCCGCCATCGCGATCACCGTTTCGGTACGCGCCACTTCACTATTTGATTCGTACACCATGCCTGGAACAACAGTCACTACACGAATGCTTTCCGGGTTTTCGCCGGGTTGTACCCGGCTTGGCGCACATGCGGCTACGCTAACAACCACTAACATGGCCATCAGCATCGACTGCCAACGCAATTTCATAACAATCTCCTTAAACTGTCGTTTCCCGTACATAGCCGCACTTTGGTGCCCTCAATCACTGGCTTTATTGCTCTCGGAACAATATACCCTAACCGAGCTAAGTTGGCATACAGCCTCTAAAAAGTAGCATAAAGTCGCAAGTTCGGCAGTGCCGGTGAGATAACCACCGATGAACTGCTGTTGGTGATGAATCAGCCCGATGCGGCACGCAGAGAGCGGTCCAACTCAGCCAGTCGCTCGGGTGTACCTATATCCTGCCACTCGCCCGCATGGTGCTCACCCGCGACGCGCCCTGCTCTCATGGCATTTCGCAGCAGGGGTGCCAAGGGGAAAGCGGGAGAGGTCTGGCCGGCGACCAGTCCAGCCCGGTACAGGCCAATCCCACTGTAAGTCAGTTGGACATTGCCTTGGCCAGAAGCATCATGAATGCGGCCTTTATCCAGTACAAAGTCACCCTCCGGGTGTTGAACGGGGTTATCTACCATGACCAAGTGTGCCAAATCCTGCTCGGCTAAACGCTTGTCAGACAATTTGCCAAAATCGTAATCAGTATAAACATCACCGTTAACCACCATGAACGGCCCCGGCCCCAGCAAAGGCAGGGCATGCGCAATTCCACCGCCCGTCTCCAAACCCTTAACCCCCTCGCGCGAATAACGCACGCGCAGACCATAACCACTGCCATCACCTACATGCTGTTCTATCTTTGCTCCCAGGTGGGCCAGGTTTATCACTATGTCCGTCAGGCCCGTGGCGGCAAGCCGCTTCAAGTGAAAGTCGATCAGGCATTCCCCGCCGACCTGCAACAAAGGTTTGGGAGTACTGTCGGTGAGCGGGCGCATACGCTCACCGCGGCCAGCGGCCAGAATCATGACCTTCACGCAGAAGCCTCCGCCATGTCCATGTCCAGGCCCAATGCGTCAAACAAGCGCTCGAGAGCTGCGAGCTCGGGGTATTTGGGGAGTACTTCACGTATGTAACGGATAAAGCGCGGCACATCGCCCAAGTAATGGGGTTTTCCGTCCCGGTAACAGATACGAGCAAAAATCCCCATGACCTTGAGGTGCCGCTGCAACCCTATCCAATCGAAGGCTCGTTCAAAAGATGCCGCATCACCAACCGGCAAGCCAGCCAGTTGAGCGGTTTGATAATAATACTGGCGCCACTCGTCGACCTTCTCTGCTGGCCAACTCAGAAAAGCGTCCTTACACAGCGACAACACATCGTAGGCAATCGGCCCCAGCACCGCATCCTGAAAGTCAATAATGCCTGGATTCGGGTCGCTCACCATGAGGTTCCGTGGCATGAAATCACGATGCACATAGACTTGTGGCTGCGCCAGAGCCGCCTCTACCAGTCGCTCGCATACGGCTTGCCACTGCGTCTGCTCGGCATGGCTGAATTCACGGCCAAGGTGATGTTTGACGTACCAGTCGGGGAACAGCGCCAGTTCCCGATGCAGAAGTGCGGCATCATAGTCCGGTAGCACCGCGGGCTTGCTTGCCAATTGCCATTGAACCAGTGCGTCCAGCGCGTCCTCCATCAATGGATCAGGATTCTGCTCACGCAATACATCGATATACAGGCTATTGCCAAGATCAGTCAGCAGCAGGAATCCCTGCTCCAGATCGCTGGCCAGCACCTGCGGGGCATGCAGCCCGGCTTCGTGCAGTAAATCGGCGACCCTTATAAAGGGAGACGAATCTTCTTTGTCAGGCGGTGCATCCATGACGATTCTGCTACCGTCAGGCAGCGCAATACGAAAATAGCGCCGAAAGCTCGCATCAGATGATGCAGGAGCCAGGTCGTAGTCCGCCGTGCCCAATACTTCTGTCAACCAGAGCCGTAAGGCTTTCAAACGCGGGTCGTCCGGTTTCGGATTGGCAGAGGCTTCATTCATGAACAGGACTCTTGTATCAATACGTGTACGAAAGGGTGAGATTATTCCAGCTTATGGCGCTTGCTGATAGCCAGCTACCGTCTGGCACGTTGCCGCGAGTGGCGCATCCTCTCATAATGAGCAAAAGCTATTGACCAGGCGCTGCAGAAAATGCGTGCCCGCCGGCTATCATCCTTTTCACCAAGCGGATATTCCAACTTGATCAAGCCATTGTCCGGATACAGCCTACCCGTACTGCTGGTAGCCGCCACATTCACCCTGATGCCCATCAGGGCAACTGCGGAACGAGGTAGCTGCCCAGTCCCGCGCACAGCCAATATCGAGGCGGCGACAACGACTGCAGGCACCACACAGATGACCTCTGACACCGCAGAAGTCGAGGAAGATGGCACATCGAGGCTGAAGGGCAATGTGCGACTTGAACGAGGTGGCAATAGCCTGGAGGCTGATGAACTGTACTTCAATCCCAGCACCGGCGAAGCGAAAGTCATTGGTCATGCCAGTTTCCGGACCCCTAGTCTGCGCGTGGAATCAACAAGTGCCCTGGTCAAAGTTGATACCCAGGAAGGCGAATTCAAAAATACTCGATTTGCTCTTACGGAAACCGGGTCCCGAGGCGCCGCCAAGCAGCTCAAGAGTGAGGCCGGCGTCATTACACTGGACAGAACCCACTACACCAGCTGTCCCGAAGATGACGAATTCTGGGTGTTACGCGCAGATGAAATTAAACTCGACACCAACACGGGTTGGGGTGAGGCCTGGGACAGTAAAATCCGTATCCTCGACACGACCGTTTTCTATTT
>JBFKKS010000066.1:0-11288 GCA_041630955.1 Nevskiales bacterium | reverse complement strand
TCGCTAAGTGGGGCGGCCGAGGCCGTTTGCAGTGGCAGGGCGGTTGCCAATGCCAGCAACCCTGCCGTCAGGACAGGTTTGTATGATTTCATGTTCGTCTCCAGCTGTATGCCGCAGTAGTAGCGGTATCCGGCAGCATACTGCCGCTTCGCAGTGGGTTTCAAGGCTGGAATACTGGGCGCCGAGGCCAGCCGGAGGGGCCATTCTCAGGCTTGCTTAAACCTTTGAGCGGGACCTGAGCCCGCATTTTGTCAACCAGACGGCCGATCAACAGGGTTTGTTCACCAATAAAAAAGCCGCGACAGACGGGCTGCCGCGGCCGGTTTAACACATGTGGATCACATGGGGGTTTCGATGCCGTCGCATAGTGTCGTCATATCAATTGCATCTTCTATTTCGGGTTGTGTCAGGGGTTCAAGGCCGTCCCAAGCCACGCCGAGGACTGCATCCGGATCTTCGTTCATACTGCATTGGTGTTTCGCCTCCAGTGCGATGAACTTGTCGATGATCCGGTTCAGTTTCTTGGTGACCTTGGGTGCCAGCTGGGCCGGAGTTTTCTTGCCCAGGCAGGATTTTTCCAGAGCTTTAAATAGTACGTTATACAAGGGCTTTGCAAGCTTGGCGACCTTGATAACACAGGTACTGACCGCCGGGTCAGGGGCCGCGCTGGCCTGCTGTAGCGGCAGCAACAGCATGACTGAAAAAATAATTGCCGCTTTAAATTGAGTGTTAAAATTTTTCATGAGGTCTCCTTCAGACGCCATCGCAGGGGTCGGCCGGCCACATTGCTTCAATATCGACTTGCGTGGCAGGTTCAATGGGCCAGGTAGTCAAACTGTCAGGGTCCTGGTTTGCATTACAGTCAAGCGCCACATGCACCTTGTTGGCTTTATCGGCCAGCTTGCTGTCTCTGGCAGCCAACTTGGCGGCATTGAGTTTGCCTTTGCAGGCTTGCCGTTCCCCTTTTATTACAACGTTGATTACGTTTAGACGCGTATATTTCAAAGACGCCGCAGCGCAGGCCTGGGCTGCGGTTGGTGGGGTAGCTGCCAGCGCGGCATTGAGAGGCAGGGCGGTTGCCAATGCCAGCAACCCTGCCGTCAGGACAGGTTTGTATGATTTCATTCTTGTCTCCAGCTGATATTGATGACTACATGCCGCAGCAATCGCGGCGCGAGGAAGCTTAATATTGCTTCGCAGGGATTTTCAAGGGCTGGCATGTAGGGTGCCGAGGCCTGGTTAAAGGGGGGGCTCAGGCGTTAGTCAAACCCTCCGGCGGGACTTTAGCCTGCATTCTGTCAACCAGACGGGCGATCAACAGGGTTTGTTCACCAATAAAAAGGCCGCGACAGAAGGGCTGTCGCGGCCAGTTTATTGCGGTGAGGTTATGGCCCCGTCACCACCCCGTCACAGCCAGCTGCAAAACTTTCCAAACCTGACTGTATGTCCGCGACTTCTGCAGGGGGTATGGGGTAAGTAAATAACCCTCGATCAGGGTCGCTGTTTGTCACACAGTCTAGCTTGTCATTACGCTTGTTGAGCTTGTTGATGGCCTTGTTGATCTTGTTCGTTAATGGGACCGCTTCCTCGACCGCTGTTTTCTTGCCCAGGCAGACCTTGGCAAGCGATTTCACCTGGGCTTTTATGGCCTTATTGAGAATATTGAGTTCCCCGAGCCCACATTTCTGGGTCGGGGTGGCCGCGATGGCGCCTTGCATGGGCAGGGCCAACAGGCAGCCGGCCAGGGTCAGGGTTTTGAGCGTCGTGCTGAGTTGCTGTTTCATGATGCCATCCCCCTATACGCCATCACACATATCGACTAGCGCTGCGGCCAGGTCGGGTTGGGTGATGATCTCAATGGGCCAGGTCTCACTCGAATCGGGGTCCTGGTTCGCGTTGCAGTCGACTTGGGCATGCACGGCATTGGCCTTGTTGATCGCCTTGTTAATGGGTTTGAGGTTCTTGTCTGCGGCCTGGTCGGGGGTCTTGCCCTTGCACACCAGTTTCAGGCCCTTGATCAGGCCCTTTAACACGCCACCTGCCACATCAAGCTCGGCCTTGCTGCAGGCCTGTGCATCGCTAAGTGGGGCGG
Source organism: Nevskiales bacterium (assembly GCA_041630955.1). GTDB lineage: Bacteria > Pseudomonadota > Gammaproteobacteria > Nevskiales > CAJXLF01 > JBFKKS01. The sequence continues at coordinate 9,196 of JBFKKS010000066.1, read as the reverse complement.
CCGAGGCCGTTTGCAGTGGCAGGGCGGTTGCCAATGCCAGCAACCCTGCCGTCAGGACAGGTTTGTATGATTTCATGTTCGTCTCCAGCTGTATGCCGCAGTAGTAGCGGTATCGGCAGCATACTGCCGCTTAGCAGGGGCTTTCAAGGGCTGGCATGCTGGCCTGCCGAGGCCAGGGCTAAAGGGGGATTCTCAGGCGTTACTGAAGCGCATCGACAAATCCACGGCCTGCACATTCTTGGTCAGGCTGCCCAACGAAATGCAATCCACCCCGGCATCGGCCACGTCGCGAATATTGGTCATGTCGATATTACCCGAGGCTTCGACGATGAGTTCGCGGTTGCGGTTCTGGCTCTGGTAGGTCTTACACATACCCACAGCGCGGGCAAGAATGTGGCTGGCTAGGTTGTCGAGCAGGATCTGGTCAATATGACAGGCCAGGGCATCTTCTACTTGGTAAAGGTTTTCCGCTTCCACGATGACTCGCGGGTTATCGGGCAGCTTGCGGGCAGCCTCCACGGCGGCGGCAATGGAGCCGGCGGCGGCGATGTGGTTCTCCTTGATCATCACGGCGTCATAGAGGCCGGCGCGATGGTTATATCCCCCGCCGCAGGTCACCGCGTATTTCTGGGCCAGGCGCAGGCCGGGCATGGTTTTACGGGTGTCCAGAATCCTGGCCTTGGTGCCTTTTACTCGGTCCACGAAATGGCGTGTCTGGGTGGCGGTGCCCGAGAGGGTTTGCAGAAAGTTAAGGGCGGTGCGCTCGCCAGTCAGGATCGGGCGGGCCTTGCCTTCAAGGCGGCAAAGTTCCTTGCCCGGCGCCACGTAATCGCCGTCCTTGACCATCCAGCCAACGCGTACATTTTCATCCAGTAGCTGGAATACAGTATTGAACCAGGCCTGACCCGCAATCACGGCAGACTCTTTTGCCGTGACGATTGCAATGGCGCGGGCATCTGCCGGAACCAGTGCTGCGCTCAGATCACCCTTGCCGACATCTTCGCGTAACGCAACTTTGACGGCTAATTCAACTTCCTGTTGGCTGGGATGTGCCATGATTCCCCCTCAAATAGATGTGCGAAAGTTTACTGATCTGATCGCATGAATGCTATGTGTGAAGTTACTGCGAGTAGAATGAAAGGCCATTGTGGAGAAATTGGTGTCAAAGCAAATCGTCGGATGGCGAGAATGGGTGTCGCTGCCCGCACTGGGCATTGATCACATCAAGGCCAAGGTAGATACGGGCGCGCGCAGTTCGGCCTTGCATGCCTTTGCTGTCGAACCCTACGAGCGGGAGGGGAAGGACTGGGTGCGTTTCCGGATTCATCCCTTGCAGGACAGTGAAGAGGTTGTTGTCTGTGAGGCGCCGGTGCTGGACGAACGCTGGGTAACCGATTCCGGCGGGCACCGCGAGCTGCGGCCGGTGATTGTGACCGAACTGCACCTGGGCGGCGCGCACTGGCCGATCGAAATGACACTCACTTCGCGGGAGAGCATGCGATTCCGTATGCTATTGGGACGTACTGCCATGCATGATCGACTTATCGTGGATCCGCAGGCTTCGTATTTAATCGGTAAAGCTGACACAGGTTCGTTATGAAAATCGCCATCCTTTCGCGCAACAAATCGCTGTATTCGACGAAACGCCTGATGGAGGCTTGCAAGGACCGGGGTCACGAAGTCCAGGTAGTGGATGCCTTGCGCTGCTATATGAACATCGCCTCACATCACCCGGAAATTCACTACCGGGGTGAGCAGCTGGATGGTTTTGAGGCGGTGATCCCCCGCATTGGCGCCTCAATTACGTTCTATGGCACGGCTGTGGTGCGGCAGTTCGAAATGATGGGTGTCTACTCGGTAAATGAATCGGTCGCGATCAGCCGTTCGCGCGACAAACTGCGCTCATTACAGCTGCTGTCGCGCAAGGGTATCGGCCTGCCGGTGACCGGCTTTGCCCACTCACCGGATGATATAGGCGATCTGCTCAAGATGGTTGGTGGTTCACCGGTCGTGATCAAGTTGCTGGAGGGTACTCAGGGTATTGGGGTGGTACTGGCCGAAACCCAGAAAGCGGCCGAGAGTGTGATCGAGGCTTTTCTTGGGCTTAAAGCACATATCCTGGTTCAGGAATACATCAAGGAGGCAGGCGGTGCCGACATCCGTTGTTTCGTAATAGGTGACAAGGTCGTCGCTGCCATGAAACGGCAGGCCGGTGAAGGGGAGTTCCGCTCCAATCTGCATCGGGGCGGTTCCGCCACACAGATACGCATCACACCGGAAGAGCGTTCTACCGCTGTACGCGCAGCGCGCATCATGGGCCTGAACGTGGCGGGTGTGGATCTGTTGAGATCCAACCACGGGCCGGTGGTCATGGAGGTCAATTCCTCGCCCGGTCTGGAAGGTATTGAGGAAGCAACGGGCAAGGACGTTGCCGGGATGATCGTGCAGTTCATCGAAAAGCATGCCAAACCTGGCAAGACACGCACGCGCGGGTTCGGTTAATGCTGGCACCAGGCGACGAATTCTCGATAGGGGGTGTCTCGATAACACCGGGCGAGCAGCATTTCATAGATCTGCCGATTACGAACCTGTATCACACGCCGCTGACCATGCCTGTGCGTGTTCAGCGCGGGCGCAAAGCGGGGCCAGTCATGTTTGTCAGTGCGGCCTTGCACGGGGATGAGCTGAATGGCGTTGAGATCATTCGTCGCCTGCTGGGTTTGAAGCAGGTGCGCTCTTTGCGTGGCTGCTTGATTGCCGTACCGATCGTCAATGTGCAGGCCTTCCTGATCCAGTCACGTTACCTGCCGGATCGCCGGGATTTGAATCGCAGCTTTCCCGGCAGTGAAACTGGTTCGCTCGCTGCGCGCATGGCGAATGTATTCCTTAAGGAAATCGTAGGAAGGGCCGACTATGGTATCGACCTGCATACCGGAGCGATTCACCGGCCGAATCTGCCACAGATCAGGGCAGATCTGAGTCATCCTGAAACAAAGCGGCTGGCGAATGCCTTTGGTGCACCGGTCATGATGAATGCGCCAGTCCGTCAGGGCTCGCTGCGTGAATACACCAGTAAAAATCACATACCTGTATTGCTGTATGAGTCGGGTGAGGCATTGAGGTTTGACGAAGTCTGCATCCGTGCGGGCGTGCGTGGTGTGGTTAATGTGATGCGTGAGATCGGTATGCTGCCGCCGTTGAAGAAACCTCGTCGCGGCGTAGAGCCGTTTACGGTCAAGTCGAGTTTCTGGTTACGGGCAGCAGGCAGCGGTATCTTGCGCACCACCGTGCATCTCGGTGAGCGTGTCAAACCGGAACAGGTGCTGGGCATGATTTCAGATCCCTACGGGCAAACTGAAATACCGGTGGTTGCGCCAGAAGGAGGGATCGTCATCGGTCGCACTAACCTGCCACCTGTGAACGAAGGGGATGCCTTGTTTCATATAGCGCGCGTCGAAAAGCCGCATCTGGCCGCAGAGACCGTCGAGCTATTCCATTCAGATACCGAGAATCGCCCCTCGATGTCACTGGAGCCGCCCGTCGTCTAGGTTTAGCTGGCGATCAGGAATTCCAGCAGGGCCTTCTGTGCATGCAGGCGGTTTTCAGCTTCATCCCAGACCACGCTTTGGGGCCCGTCGATCACCTCGGCTGCAACTTCTTCTCCACGGTGAGCGGGCAGGCAGTGCATAAACAGGGCCTGAGAGTCTGCAGCCTGCATCATGTCGGCATCAACGATAAAGCCCTTGAAATCCTGCAGGCGTTGCGCTGCCTCGTCTTCATCGCCCATGCTGGCCCACACGTCCGTCACAATCAGGTCGGCGCCCCTGGCCGCTTCGTGCGGGTCGTGGCTCAACGAAACACTGTTGCCTGCCTGTTCCAGCAGTTCCGCTTCTGGTTCATAGCCCAGTGGGCAACCGATATTCAGCTTGAAGCCCAGCAGTTTTGCGGCATTGATGTAAGAGTGGCACATGTTATTGCCGTCACCGATCCAGGCTACGTTGGCGCCGCTAATGTCACCACGCTGCTCCCACCAGGTTTGCAGATCGGCCAGCAACTGACAGGGGTGAAAGCGATCCGTGAGGCCATTGATCACCGGTACGCGAGAGTTGGCCGCCAGCTCTTCCAGCAACGCATGCGAGTGGTTGCGCACCATGATGGCGTCAACCATGCGTGACAGTACCTGGGCTGTATCTGCCACGGGTTCACCACGACCGATCTGTGTGTCTCTCGGCGAGAGAAACAGCGCGTGCCCACCGAACTGCGCCATGCCTACTTCAAAGGACACGCGGGTACGGGTTGAGGACTTCTCGAACAGCATCGCCAGGGTGCGGTTCTTGAGAGGCTCGTAGATTTCGCCTGCAGCCGTCATGGCCTTGAGTTCAATGGCGCGGGTGATCAGTCCGCGGAGTTCATCGGCATTGCAGTCATTCAGGGTCAGGAAGTGACGTGTCATGCTTCCTCCTTCAAAAAGTTCTCTATCAGTGGGCAGAGACCATCCAGCAACAAGCCGGCCTCCGACTCGGTCAGGGTAAGCGGGGGCAGCAGGCGTACCACGTTGCCTGCGGTAACGTTTATGAGCAAGCCTTTGTCCAGTGCCTGTTGTACGAGTTCCCCGCAGGGCCGGTCCAGTTCAACCGCCAGCATGAGGCCCAGGCCACGAATTTCCCGTACACCAGCCAGAGCCCCAAGCCGTGATTGCAGCCCTGCGATGAGTTGTGCGCCGATCTTGCCCGCAGCAGTGAGCAAATCATTGGCATCGATATTTTCAAGCACGGCCAAAGCAGCAGCGCAGGCCAGCGGATTGCCACCAAAGGTGGAGCCATGCGTCCCCGGTGTGAAGACCTGGGCGGCCGGCCCATGCGTTAACAGGGCAGCAACCGGCATGCCATTACCAAGGCCCTTGGCCAGGCACACGACATCTGGCGTTATGTTTTCATGCTGACAGGCTAACCACTTGCCGGTACGACCGATGCCAGACTGGACCTCGTCCAGCATCAGTAGCCAGCCATTTTCATTGCATATTTTGCGCAAGGCACGCAGATAACCTGCTGGTGGAATATTGACGCCACCTTCGCCCTGAACCGGCTCGACGTGAACGGCGACCACATTGTCAGTGTTGCTTAGTTGGGCTACTGCATCGGCATCGCCATATGGCACACGCAGGAAGCCTTCCGGTAACGGGCCAAAGCCGCTCTGGGCCGTCGTACTGGCAGTGGCTGCCAGGGCGCCCAGGGTGCGGCCGTGAAAGGCACCTTCCATAACGATGATCTGGGGAGCATTGATGCCACGGTCGTGGCCAAACTTGCGTGCCAGCTTGATTGCGGCCTCGTTGGCCTCGGCGCCGGAGTTGACGAACAGGGCAGCATCCATGTGGGTTAATTCACATAAACGGTCTGCCAGTTTCGCCTGCAGGTCGATTTGATAGATATTTGAGCAGTGCAACAGCTTGCCAGCCTGAGCCTGAATGGCAGCAGTGACGCCAGGGTGGTTGTGCCCCAGGTTGGTCACGCCGATGCCGCACAGTGCATCCAGGTAGCGGCGACCATCGGCACCAAAAAGCCAGGCGCCTTCACCATGAGTAAAGGCGATATCAAGCCGCTTGTAGTTACCAATCAGGTGAGTGCTCATACTCTGCGCCCCAAAAAGAAAAACCCGGCCCTGGGGGCCGGGTTTCCAGGTTTTACTAGTGCTTTAGGCTAGAAGGCCAGTCCATGGACGGAACCCACCATGCATAGCAGCATGGGGATCGACATCAGGGTGTTGGATCGAGAAGCCAGGAATGCGATGCGCTTGCCCTTGGCCTTTTCTTCGTCAGTCGCCGGCACCATGCCCAGAATTTTTTTCTGGTTCGGCCAGATCAGAACCCAGACATTGAACAGCATGAATGTGCCCAGCCAGGCGCCGACACCAATGGTGACAACCTGAACTCCGCTGGCACCAGCGAAGCCCAGGGCAAATGCGCCCAGCAACCAGCCTTTCATATGCAGCAGGATCGCGCCGGTTACCCAGGTGGCCAGTGCCGCCCAGCGGAACCAGACCAGAGCCAGTGGGGCGACATACTTGCTGATGCCAGCACCACCCGGGCCTTCCTTATCGGCTGCCGCCTGGTTCATAGCGGGAGCCTGCACGAAGTTGAAGTAATACAGCAGGCCTATCCAGGTGATGCCTGCCAGTACATGAAACCAGCGGTCGATGACGAAAAGATTGATATCCATTGTACTAAGTCCTTATCGGTATTCAGGTTGGTTCGCGATGATTGCTATTGGCTAGACGCCAGCCAGCGCCTTGATCACATAAGTAAGAACCACGGCCAGAACAAAGCCGGCGATGATTGTGCCTTTGATGGTATCCAACGGATTCATTGCGTTACTCCCAGGTGATCTGCAGTGATGCAGTAATTCGGACGATCGAACTCGCAGGTTCGAATTTGGCGCAAGCATAGACCAGAGCACAGGCTCTTTCAATACAAATGGTTATGGATACTGTTAACTTAAGGCTATGAATCCGGTCGAATTAAGTCTTTTTTCCAGCCGTATTAATGCACTCTGTGAGGAGATGGGAGCCGTACTGCAACGCAGTGCCTTTTCACCCAACATCAGGGACCGGCTGGATTTTTCCTGCGCCGTTTTCGATGCGCAGGGAGAACTATGTGCACAGGCAGCACATATTCCTGTACATCTGGGCAGCATGGCCTATGCCATGCGTGGCATTGTGGCGGATCAGCATTGGCAACCTGGAGATATGTTGGTCCTGAACGACCCGTTCCTGGGGGGCACGCATCTGCCAGACGTCACCTTGATCGCGCCTGTTTTTGTGGATGAAGAACTGCTCGGTTTTGTCGCCAATCGGGCCCACCATGCTGATATCGGTGCCGATTCGCCGGGGTCAATGCCGATCTCAGCCTCACTGGATGAAGAGGGCTTGCTGTTGCCACCGACCCTGCTGTACCGGGCCGGGCTTCGTGACGAGACGCTTTTCAGCAGGATGCTCGCCAGCACGACCAATCCGGCTTCCATGCGGGGTGACTTTGCCGCCCAGGCAAGTGCCAACCATCTCGGCGTCAGGCGCCTGGTTGACCTAGTCAGGCCTATCGGTGTGACCGGTTTTACAGCGGCAATGCAGGGGTTGAATGATTATGCGGAGAGATTGGCTGGAAGCGTACTGGCAACCATTCCCGATGGTGACTACGTTTTCTCCGATTACATGGATGACGATGGCTTGGGGAACACTGACATCCCGATTCATTTGCAAATGCGGGCCAGGCAAGGACGGATCGAGCTGGACTTTAGTGGTACGTCGGCGCAGGTGGCGGGCAATATCAATTGCCCCCTGTCGGTGACAGCCGCAGCCGTGTATTACGTGTTCTGCTGCCTGATGCCGGCCGAGATTCCGACCTGTGCGGGCAGTTTCAGGGCACTGAAGATCAAAGCTGAAAAGGGCAGTCTTTTGAATGCAATGAGACCGGCCGCTGTGGCAGCCGGAAATGTGGAAACCAGTTCGCGCGTTGTGGATGTGTTACTTGGGGCACTGGCAAAGGCCATACCTGATGAGGTACCCGCCGCCAGTCATGGCAGCATGAATAATCTGGCCATGGGTTGCCACGAAACTGCGCAGTTGATGCAGGGCTGGGATTACTACGAAACCATTGGTGGTGGCATGGGGGGCGGCCCGTTACGAGCTGGTCTGGGTGCCGTGCAGACGCATATGACGAATACCCTCAATACCCCGATAGAGGTGCTGGAAATGAATTATCCGCTACGTATTCGGCGTTATGCCGTGCGCCGTGGTTCGGGCGGAGTGGGTCTGCACGTGGGAGGTGACGGGATTGAGCGCGAATACGAATTTCTGGCATCTACGCAGTTCACCTTGCTGACGGAACGTCGTCGATATGCGCCTTGGGGACTGGCTGGAGGCGGTTCAGCGATGCCGGGTGTTAATCAGTTGAATGGCCAGGCGTTGCCCGGCAAGATCAGTCGCCGCGTTCAGGCGGGGGATCGTTTGTTGATCCAGACCCCGGGCGGTGGAGGCTGGGGTATTCGCCAGCCTGACTCTGTCGCCGCTGACCTTGTATAATAGGCCGTTTTCCGGCGTTGCCGGACCCGTCCTAGACCGAGGTAATGCATGGACACGATCGAACGTATCAAGCAAACGGTTGAGAATCATCCGGTTGTTATTTTCATGAAAGGCACGCCAGATTTTCCGCAATGCGGGTTTTCAGCACGTGCCAGCGAAGCCCTGAAGGCTTGCGGCGAGGAATTTGCCTTTGTGAATATTTATGCGGATGAGGAGGTTTATCGCAACCTGCCGCAGTTTTCCAACTGGCCTACATTTCCGCAGATCTTCATTAATGGTGAATTGATTGGTGGCTGCGACATCCTGATGGATCTGCATGAGCAGGGTGAGCTGAAGAAGATGGTGCAAGAGGCAGTGGCAACAGCCGCATAACAACTGAATGCGCCTTATGAAAACGCCCGCACTAGCGGGCGTTTTTATGTGACTGCGGCTTTTTTCTGTGTGCCCGTCACACGCGGATCAGTGGCATCGCCTTGATGGTATGGACCCGCCGGGGATTCAGATACTTTTTGAATGGGAATAATTTCATTAAGGTGGGGTCATGTGTGAACTTCTCGGCATGAGTGCCAATACCCCGACCGATATTGTGTTTAGCGTGACCGGCCTGATCGAGCGAGGCGGGCGCACAGGTCCGCATCGTGATGGCTGGGGGATTGCGTTTTACGAGGGCAAGGGCTGTCGTTTGTTTCGCGATCCCTCGCCGGGCATCAATTCGCATGTTGCCGAATTCGTCAAGCAATACCCGATCAAGAGTAAAGTGGTGATCAGCCATGTGCGCCGCGCCAACCGCGGCAAGGTTTGCCTGGAAAATACCCATCCATTCGTGCGTGAGCTGTGGGGACGCATGTGGTGTTTTGCCCACAACGGGCAGCTAAAGGGCATAAAAAAGAGGGGTCTTAAGTTCTACCAGCCCGTCGGCACCACCGACAGCGAGCATGCCTTCTGTTGGTTGCTTGACCGCATTCGGGAGCAGTTTCCACAGGCTCCGCCCAAGCATGCCCTGCATCGCTACATGACCGAGTTGGGTTGGGAGCTGGATGCGCTCGGTGTGGCAAATTTTTTACTCAGTGACAGTCGGCATCTGTACGCCCATTGCAGCACCAAGATGTGCTGGATTACCCGT